>CAXNFT010000040.1:0-14287 GCA_964201255.1 Rhodoferax sp. | reverse complement strand
GGGTCATTGCTACTGCCCACCAACAGCGCTGGAAAAGGAAGGCGCACCTGCTGCACTGGTGCCCAGCTGCGCAGCGCAGAGCGCAGCGCCGGCAACTCGGGGTCACCAGGCGCCACCAACAAAGCGCCCGCGACCCGGGCGGTCTGTTGGGAAAGGGCGGCCCAGGCCGCCACCAGCAGGCAGCCCAGGCTGTGCCCGACCAGCCACACGGGTGCGGCGCGCGCCAGCAACACCTCTTCAAGCCGTGCGATCCAGTCGCCACGCAGGGGCCGTATCCAGTCGTGCTGTTCCACCCGCTGGTAGCCGTAAAGGGCCTCCCAGCGGCTCTGCCAATGCAGCGGGCCGGAGCTTTGCCAGCCGGGCAGGATCAGGACGTCAGAATCGGTAATCACTATATTTTTGATAGCGCAACAGGCAAGCAGCACAAGGGCTAGAGCCTGATTTGACTACATGGTTTTGATGCGCGCCACCATCTCCTGGGCAAAGCTGACAAAGGCCTGCGCACCTTTGCTGGACGGGTCAAACACCACGCCGGGCAAGCCATAACTCGGCGCCTCGGCCAAGCGCACGTTGCGCGGGATGACGGTGTCGAACACCTTGTTGCCAAAGCGGGTCTTGAGTTGCTCGCTGACCTGCTGCTGCAGCATGATGCGGGGGTCAAACATGACGCGCAGCAGACCAATGATGGCCAGGTCGCGGTTCATGTTGGCGTGCACCTGCTTGATGGTGTTGACCAGGTCGGCCAGCCCCTCCAGCGCAAAATACTCGCACTGCATGGGCACGATCACGCCATGCGCACAGCACAAGCCATTGAGCGTGAGCATAGAGAGCGAGGGCGGGCAGTCAATCAAGATGAAATCGTAGTCCTCCCCCACGGCTGCCAGCGCCTGCTTGAGCCGCTTTTCCCGGCGCTCGACGTCCACCAGCTCGACCTCGGCCCCGGCCAGTTCGCGGTTAGCGCCGAGAATGTCATAGCTGCAACCGGCAGCCGCCAGCTTATCACTTTTGACCAGCGCCTCGGCCACTGTCGACGACTCCAGCAGCACATCGTAAATCGAAAGCTCAAGCTGGCGTTTGTCCACACCCGAGCCCATGGTGGCATTGCCCTGTGGGTCAAGATCAACCATCAGCACCCGCTGCCCAACCTTGGCCAGCCCAGCCGCCAAGTTAACGGTGGTGGTGGTCTTGCCCACCCCACCCTTTTGGTTGGCAACACAGAATATTTTGGCCATAAGCGGGTCTCTGAGAGGAAAAGGGTGGACGTGGGCTCAAGCCTTCAGCGAGAAACCACCAGCTTGATACCAAAGCCTATTAAAAAAACGCCGGCCAGTTTCTCCAACGCCGTTGTGATCAGCGGGTTAGCGCGCAAGCGCTCTGCGAGTGTGTGCGTCAAGGTCACTAGCACCAGGCAGTAGGAAAAGCCTAGAACAGCAATGGTTAACGCCATAACAGCAAAGGTGAGCAAGCCCTGATGTTGCGCCGGATCGACAAACAAAGGAAAGAACGCCATGTAAAACACGATGGCCTTGGGGTTGAGCAAGGTGATGCCCATGGCCTGTCGCAAGTAATGACGCGGCTTGATGTTGAGCACCGGTGGCGCACCAGGCTTGGCGATCAGCATGCGCCAACCCAACCAAGCCAAATAAGCGGCGCCCAGCCACTGTATGGCAGCAAACGCAGACGGGTATGTGGTCAACACGGTGGCGACCCCAGCCACCGCCAGCCATAACAAAATCTGATCGCCCAGAATAATCCCCAAGCCCGCCGCCAGGCCGCCACGCACGCCGCCTTTGCCGGTGGAGGTGACCAAGGCCAGGTTGCCTGGGCCCGGTATTAGCAAAAAAATCAGGATGGCGGCAGCAAAGGCGGGATAGTCGGCAATACCAAAAAACATGGGGCATTTCTTTCGGGCGAAGACCTGAGTTTACGTGACGCCTTTGCCGGACCCCGAGGGCGCCAACGTCGCCTGGCAAAACTGCTCATTCCCGCTGAAGCCAGACGAGGCAGCGCTCAGCGTTTAGGCCGGGCACGGCCAACGGTTCCACGTGAAACACATGCACAGCCGGCGCCAACTGAGCGATCTCGTCAGCCGGGTGCTTGCCCTTCATCGCCACCCATACCCCGCCTTCTGCCAGTGTCTGGGCAGACCATTGGGTGAAGTCGGCCAACGAGGCAAACGCGCGTGACGTCACTAAGGGGTAGCGGTCCGTCAATTGCTCCACCCGGGCATGGCGACCACGCAAATTAGCCAGTCGCAAACTGACCGCCACCTGCTGGACAAAGGCGGCCTTCTTGGCCACGGCGTCCACACAATCGATCTGCCAGTCGGGGCAACAAATGGCCAACACCACACCAGGAAGCCCCGCGCCAGCGCCCACATCGAGCACTCGAAGCGGCCCGCTGGGGCTTTGACGCCGTAGCGGCATAACGATGGCCAGACTATCGAGTAGGTGGTGGGTCAGCATCTCGGCGGGATCGAGCCGCGCTGTCAGGTTGTAGACCCGGCCCCACTTGGCTAACAAAACCAGGTAGTCGAGCAGCTGCTGGACCTGCACATCACTCAGCATCAGGCCCAGCGTACTGAGACCGCGGCGCAGCGGCGCCTCCAACTCCCGCATCAGGCCACCAAGGGGCCGGCATCAACTGAAGCCATGCTGGCATCACGAGCCGCAGCAAAGCCCTTGAAGTTGCTTTTCTTCAGGTGGATCAGCAGCAACGAGATCGCTGCCGGTGTGACACCGGACATGCGCGAGGCCTGGCCCAGGGTCTCAGGCCGGTGCCGCGCCAATTGCTGCCTCACCTCATAGCTCAGTGCGGTAACTTGCAAATAATCCAGACTGGCCGGCAAACGCAGGCCCTCAAAATGAGCGGCACGGTCGACCTCCCCTTTTTGACGGTCTATATAGCCCGAGTACTTGGCCGCTATCTCCACCTGCTCAATGACCACCGCCTGAAAAAGCGCCTCATCGCCGCCTGACGTTTCACGTGAAACCATGTGCGCCAGGGCCTCGCCGAATCGCCCTCCGTCAAGCGACATCAGGTCTGCGTAGCGGATGCCGGGCCGACGCAGTAGCTCAGCCAGACTGTACTCGTGCTCGATGGCCTTGCCCAAAACCCGCTCAGACTCCATCGCTGGTAGATTTTTTGGACTGACCCACAGACCACGCAACCGCTCTGTTTCACGTGAAACCGCATCGCGCTTGCGGCAGAAGGCATCCCAACGAACATCACCCACCAGGCTCAGTTGCCGACCGGTTTCGGTCAGCCGGCTATCGGCATTGTCTTCGCGCAGCTGCAGCCGAAACTCAGCGCGGCTGGTAAACATGCGGTAAGGCTCGGTCACGCCTTTAGTGATCAGGTCGTCCACCAGCACGCCCAGGTAGGCCTCGTCACGCCCTGGCAGCCAGTGGTCCCCAGACCATGCGGTACGCGCACCTGCCTGAAGCGCGGCATTGACACCCGCAAACAGGCCCTGCGCCGCTGCCTCTTCATAGCCGGTGGTGCCGTTGATCTGACCGGCAAAAAACAGCCCACCCAGAGCCCGAGTTTCAAACGTGCTTTTGAGTTGTTGTGGGTCAAAGTAATCGTACTCAATGGCATAGCCGGGCCGCAGAATATGCGCGTTTTCCAGACCGGCCATAGAGCGCACCAGCTGGTACTGAATGTCGAACGGCAAGCTGGTGGAAATGCCATTGGGGTAGTACTCGTTCGTGGCCAGGCCTTCGGGCTCCAGAAAGATTTGGTGGCTCTCCTTGTCTGCAAAGCGATTGATCTTGTCCTCGACGCTCGGGCAGTAGCGCGGCCCCACACCTTCAATCTTTCCAGTGAACATCGGGCTGCGATCAAAACCGCTGCGGATGATCTCGTGCGTACGGGCGTTGGTGTGGGTCATCCAGCATGACATCTGGGCTGGGTGCTGCGCCGCCCTACCGAGAAAACTGAAAACAGGCATCTGAGCGCTCATGCCGCCCGGCATGCCATCACCCGGCTGCTCCTCACAGCGGCTGAAGTCGATCGAGCGGCCATCCAGCCGCGGCGGCGTGCCGGTCTTGAGACGACCCTGGCCCAGCTTGAGTTCCTTAAGCCGAGCGCTGAGCGTTACGGCTGGCGGGTCCCCTGCCCGACCGGCAGCGTAGTTGTTCAAGCCAACGTGAATCTTGCCGTCCAGAAACGTCCCCGCGGTCAGCACCACGGTACCGGCCGAAAAACGAATGCCCACCTGAGTCACCGCCCCCACCACACGGTCACCCACCACCAGCAGGTCATCCACCGCCTGCTGGAACAACCACAAATTGGCTTGGTTCTCCAACCGTTGCCGAATGGCCGCCTTGTACAACACCCGGTCCGCTTGAGCGCGGGTGGCCCGCACGGCCGGGCCCTTGGACGAGTTAAGAATGCGAAACTGAATGCCGGCCTCGTCGGTAGCCGCCGCCATGGCACCACCCAAGGCATCGATTTCTTTGACAAGGTGCCCCTTGCCGATGCCACCGATCGACGGGTTGCAGCTCATCTGACCCAAGGTTTCAATGTTGTGCGTCAGCAGCAGGGTCTTACAGCCCATGCGTGCCGACGCCAACGCCGCCTCCGTGCCAGCATGGCCGCCGCCGACGACGATCACGTCAAAGTGTTGTGGGTAAAGCATGGCTATGGGTCTTTTCATCGGGCGCAAAACCAGAGCGCGCGCCCAGCTCTTGTCGGATGACAATGTGCGACGATTTTACGATGCAGCACAAATCAGGCGCTAGCCCCCGTGTTTATTGGGGTTATAGCTATTGTTTTTGTAGCGATCATCACCTGCCATTGAGGTGATGGCAGGCTGAGTGACTTCGCTCGTTTCTGGCGCGCCGGTCAAGGCGACACCGGGCTGAGCGGCTGCGCTCGTGTCCTCCAGACGCAGAGGCCCTGCGGACCCCTGCGTCTTTCCCCCTTGACCTCGCTCCGCCGCTCAGCCCAGCGCCACCTTGACGACCATTGCGAGCGAGCCGTGTCATACCCGGCAAACCCTGTCGTCCCCGGCTCGAACGGGGACCCATGACTGCATGGATTCCCGGTCGTCGCCGGGAATGACGGGACGCGGGGGCTGGCGTGCTTGATGCAGCGAAGTCAAGGAGGAGGATGCGGCAGCCGGTCAGGCTGGTGCATCCGGGGGACATGAGCGAAATCAGGCACGCCAGCCCCTTCAACGCCACAAGCAGAGATGCAACACCGACGCCTTGAAAGACAGGGACCTTCAGCGCCAACTGGTCTGTCATCTGTTTGACTCTTGTCCAGCCAGTACTCACGTATTCTGCGATCATGAATGCTTCGGCACTAAATCTGCCACAAACATCGAGGACGCCACCATGAATATCCCCTCCCTGCACGACAAGGTCAGCGCCGAAGAATGGCAATTGCGCTGTGATCTGGCGGCCTGCTACAGGTTGGTGGCCGCCTACGGCTGGAGCGACCTGGTGTTCACCCATGTCAGCGCCCGCATCCCGGGCCTCGAACATCACTTTTTAATCAACCCGTATGGGCTGATGTTCGATGAGATCACCGCCTCCAGCCTGGTCAAGGTAGATCAGCACTGCAACAAACTCAGCGACTCGCCGTTCCCGGTCAATCCAGCTGGTTTCACCATCCACAGCTGCATCCACCAAGTGCGCGAAGATGCGGGCTGTGTGCTGCACACGCATACCCGGGCCGGCATCGCGGTCAGCGCCCAAAAATGCGGCGTTTTGCCGATCAGCCAGCAATCCACCTTTGTCCTCGGCTCCCTGGCCTACCATGATTACGAGGGCGTGGCCCTGCGCGACGACGAGAAGCCGCGCCTGCAAGCCGACCTGGGCGAGGCCAACTACCTGATGCTACGCAACCACGGCCTGCTGACGGTGGGCAAAACCATCGCCGATGCCTTTCTGGCCATGTACACCTTCGAGAACACCTGCCGCATCCAAATTGACGCCCAGGCCGGCGGCGAGCTGACCCAGGTTAACCCGGCCATCGTGGCGGGCATTGGCAGCGTCATAAAAGTCGCCACCGCAGGCATGGGCGCAGGCCTGGTCTGGCCGGCGCTGCTGCGCAAGCTGGAACGCGCTGACCCCAGCTACCGCACCTGAGCTGCACCATGACAGAGTTTGACTACATCATCGTTGGCGGTGGCTCCGCCGGTTGCGTTCTGGCCGGGCGACTGTCCGAAAACCCCAGCGTCAGCGTCTGCCTGCTCGAAGCCGGCGGCTCAGACGACTCGGTCTTCATCCGCGCGCCCCTGGGCTTTGCCGCCACCGCGGCGGTTGGGCTGCACAACTGGCGCTACCAGACCGTGCCGCAGGCCGGGCTGAACGGACGCCGGGGCTACCAGCCGCGCGGCAAAGTGCTGGGTGGTAGCAGCTCAGTCAATGCCATGGTCTACACCCGCGGCAACCGTTTTGATTACGACCACTGGGCTGCACTCGGCAACCCGGGCTGGGGCTTTGACGCCGTGCTGCCCTATTTCAAACGCGCTGAACACAGCGAGTGTTTTGGCGGCACTGACTACCACGGCAGCGGCGGCCCACTCAACATCAGCTACCTGCGCAGCCCAAGTGTGCTGAACAAGTCTTTTGAGGCCGCCTGTGCCGAACAGGGCCTGCCCGCCACACCCGACTACAACGGCGCCCAGCAACTCGGCTACGGCCCAGCGCAGGTGACCCAAAAGGGCGGCGAGCGCTGGAACGCCGCCCGGGCCTACCTAACCCCGCACCTGGGCCGGCCTAACCTGCAAGTCATCACCCGGGCTCATACCCAGCGCCTGCTGTTCGAGCGCCGCCAGGCCGTTGGCGCTGAATACCTGCAGGGCGGCACGCTGCGGCAGGTGCGGGCGCGGCGCGAGGTGCTGCTGTCCGGTGGCGCCTTTGGCTCACCACAGTTATTGATGCTGTCTGGCATCGGACCGGCGGCGCCGCTACAGGCACTGGGCCTGCCGGTGGTGCACGGCCTGAGCGGGGTGGGGCAAAACCTGCATGACCACCTCACCACAGTGCTGATTTACCGCACCCCGCGCCAGGACGCCACCTTCGGGCTGTCGGCGGCCGGGTTTGGCGCTATCGTGCGGGGTATTTTTGAGTGGCGCCGCCAGCGTAGCGGTCTGATCACCAGCAATGTGGCCGAAACCCAGGGCTTTTTACAAACTGACCCGGCGGCACCTGCGCCTGATATCCAGTTAGCGCTGTGCACGGGCATCGTGGACGACCACACCCGAAAAAACCATCTGGGCCACGGCTACACCCTGCACGTGACGCTGATGCGGCCCAAAAGCCGCGGCCAGATCACACTGCAAAGCGCCCGAGCCGATGACGCCCCGTTGATCGACCCTCAGTTTCTGGCCGATCCGCAGGATGTCACTACCCTGGCGCAGGGTGCCCGCCTGGGCTATGACATCATGCAAAGCTCAGCTCTGGCACCCTACCGTGGCAACATGCTCTACCCGTTTATGCGCGATGACACCAAGGCCGTAACCCAGTTCCTGCGCCAGCACTCAGACACCGAGTACCACCCTTGCGGCAGCTGCAAAATGGGGCCTGCGAGCGATCCGCTGGCGGTGGTAGACAGCGCACTGCGCGTGCACGGCGTAGACCGACTGCGTGTGGTGGATGCCTCGGTCATGCCACAGGTCACCACAGGCAACACCAACGCGCCCACCATCATGATTGCTGAAAAGGCGGTAGATCTGATCCTGGGCCGCAGTGCCTGAAGCCCAATGGCTCGCTCAGCGCGCCTGCGGAACCCACAGACTGATGCGAGGCAGCATCAAGCGGTAAGGTGCGAGCAACAGCACCGCCATCAGCCACTTCATGGCCAGGTCACCAGCAGCCAGCATCAGCCAGTTCATCTCGCTGGCATAAAAGGCAATCGAGAAAAACACCAGGGTGTCGACCACCGAGGCCACCAACGAGCCCATGAACGGCGCCTTCCACCACGACTGGCTGCGCCAGCGGTTGAAAACAGCAATGTCCATCCACTGCGACAAAATGAACGCCGTCCCCGAAGCCAGCGCGATGTGCCAGTTGGCAAACCAGGCCGACAGCAACAAGGCCGGCAACAGGCCAAGCCAGGCTACCCGACGTGCCGCTTGAACACCCACCGCGCGATTGGTCAAGTCGGCCACCAGGAAGACAAACGGATAGGTAAATGCGCCCCAAGTGAGCCACTCATTGATGGGGAACTGCACCGCGATGTTGGACACCACGATCACCAAGGTCATGGCGACCAGCGGGCGCCACAATTGACCGATGGTGAGTTTTTGGCTGGTCGGCTTAGCCGTAGGGAGGGACGATGTCATGGGTGCAATCTGCGCAAGGCGGTCAATAAGACACTGATTATCTCAGGGTCAGAAAACAGCAGCAGCAAGCGGTAGTGAGCCGGCCGGACTCATGACGAGGATGTGGGCGATGCCGATGGTACAGGCTGAAGGACTGCTAAGTTGACCAGGGGGCGCTGGCGCCAGGCCAGGATGGCCCCCAACCACAGTGCCAAGGCTGAAAACACCATCCCACGCGCCAACCCACCCGACCCGTCGGCGATCCAACCCACCACGGTGGGTCCAACGATCTGGCCAAACGCAAATACGATGGTGAAGGCGCTGATGCCATTGCCCCAAGCAGCCGGCGGCAAGTTGTGCCGCACCAAGGCAGTGGTCGACGCCACCAAAGACAAGAAAACAGCGCCAAAAAGCAAGCCGGACATCAAAATCACGGCCCAATGGGCGCTCAATGTTGGCAACAGTGTGGCCAGGCCCAAGAGAGCATTGAGCAGCGCCAGCACCTGACCACCCTTGTAACGGTCCAACAGACTTGCCCAGATCCGCGACGAGGCCACCACCGCCAGCCCCAACAGTGCGTAAAACACCGTGATGGACGTGGCCCCGGCACCCTGCTCCCGCAGCAGGGCGATCACAAAAGTCATGTAACCGATGTAGCCTACCCCGAACATGCCGTAACCCGCCAGGGCAAACGCAAACCAACGCCACCGAAACAGTTTTATCGGGTCACCGTCCGACGCCACTGCCGGTGCCAGACGCTGCAACAAGCGGGCCGGCCACAGGAGTAAAAAGGTGGCCAACATGCAAACCACGGCTAGCGCCCACCAGGCCCAAGCCCAACTGTGCGCCTGCTGGTCAGCCCAGTCCAGGACTTGTGGCACCAGCAGGGCAGAAACCACAATGCCAAAACCGGTGCCACCGTAATACAAACCGATCACTAACCCGCTACGCTTCGGATACACCGTGCCCAAACGTGCCGCCAGGAGGCCACCCGCTATGAATACAAGGGCGCTGGCCATACCTGCCAGCAGGCGTTGCAATAAAAGGGCCCCTGCATCCGTAAAAAATCCACTCAAACCCATAAAGCTGCTAGCCAAAACAGCCCCCAGCAACAGCAAACGGGAGGGGCCATACACCCGCATCAAGCTCGGCATCAGCAGGGCACCCAACAAGTAACCCAATGCATTGACGGTATTCATGGCACCCGCCAAGGTGTAGGACCAGTCCAAATCAGCCCGCATAGTGGGCAGCAGAAGGCCGTAGGCAAACCTAGCAATACCCAAAGATAACGCTGCACCTGCCGACAACGCAAGTGCCAAACGCAGCACATGCTGCTCGGACCATGGCTGTTGAGATGGCGCGGATGTCATAAGCTCAGCTATTTTGCGTCGTATGTAGCTTCGGAGACCGAGCGCCTCGAAACTATTTAGTTGATCAATGTAACGCCAACTACTGCAGACTGCAGCCTGGGTCTCTCATGTTCTCCTGAGCTAAGAGATCAACGTTGGGGGCAAAGGCTTGGCGTCTGTCAAGTCACAAGGCTGTGTACAAAACATGAACAACTGGATACTTATCCACAGCACATGCCAACTATGTCAAGTTGTTCATAGCAACGGTGGAACAAACCTAGCTCGAACGCACATGGTTCTGTGCCCTTTAAGTGCTTGATAAATAAAGGTTTAGCAAGCTTATCAACAGTTTGTCACGGTCCCTATCTACTACTACTATCTCTTTTAAATACCTTAAAAGAAGGAATACATTCGCATCACGTTCGTAGAAAAAAATTCCAGAAGTTGCCAATGGCTAAGCAAAGAAAAACGAGCGAGCGGTGAATGAGCAGCACGCATCAAGTAAACTTGGAAACGCTGTGTAGCAAAGTTGGCACCAGCCCTCGCTATCCCATGTTGCAGCTACCGATCCTTTACTCAGACGCATGCCTTTCTCTTCTTTAAGTGCCGCGGCTGACGCACCCATTCGAAGCTTTGAAATCAAAAGCACGCGCCTAGCCGCGCTTGCTTTGGTGGTCAAAACCAGCAATCTCGAACAGCTGTGCCAAGACCTGTTAGCGCAGTATGGTCAGACAGGTGAAAACCCTGAATTTTTTGATCAAGATGCAGTGGTGATCGATGTATCGCAGTGGCTGCCAGAAGTGCCGGTTGAGGATCTGTCTGCTTTGTTGGTTGTTTTGAAAGCCTGCCGATTGAAACCGGTTGCTCTGCGCGCTGCGAATCGACACTGGCTTGACATGGCGCAAAGTCTTGGCTTGGGCTGGGCTGAACCGGAGCCTGCTCGCTCATCTCCCGAGCAGGTGCCTGCAGCATCGGTACCAAATGCACCAGCGAAAACCGCGCCAATTAAAATGCCGCGCCCGACAGCCACACCGACAATGGTCATCGACAAACCTTTGCGTTCCGGACAAAAAGTGTATGCCCGGGGTTGTGATCTGGTGGTGCTAGCCATGGTGAACCAAGGTGCTGAGGTGGTGGCTGACGGCAATATTCATGTTTACGCACCGCTGCGGGGCAAGGCCATGGCAGGGGCCAGTGGCAATGTGAATGCGCGTATTTTTTCCTTGTCTCTGGAACCAGAACTGATATCGATCGCTGGTGTGTACCGTACTAGCGAAAACCCCTTGCCAGCCAATGTTCACGGCAAGCCGGCGCAAGTGCAATTGAGCAATGACGGCCAAGACAAGTTGTTGATCAACGCCCTGACCATTTCTTATTGAAAGACAGCATATTCATGGCAAAAATTATTGTGATCACGTCGGGTAAGGGTGGTGTCGGCAAAACCACAACCAGTGCCAGTTTTGCAACTGGCCTGGCCATGCGCGGCCATAAAACGGCGGTGATTGATTTCGATGTTGGTTTGCGTAATCTTGATCTCATCATGGGTTGCGAGCGGCGCGTCGTTTATGACTTGATCAATGTCATTAACAATGAAGCCAATCTGCATCAGGCTCTGATCAAGGATAAGCAGTGCGAGGGGCTGTTTGTGCTGGCGGCCTCGCAAACCCG
Source organism: Rhodoferax sp. (assembly GCA_964201255.1). GTDB lineage: Bacteria > Pseudomonadota > Gammaproteobacteria > Burkholderiales > Burkholderiaceae_C > Rhodoferax. The sequence goes on along the minus strand of CAXNFT010000040.1, from coordinate 2,992 downwards.
TGACAAGGATGCCTTGACACAAGAGGGCGTAGAACGGGTTCTTAACGATCTGGCCGCCATGGACTTTGAGTACATTGTTTGTGATTCACCGGCAGGCATTGAAACTGGCGCTTTGATGGCCATGCACTTTGCCGATGAGGCGCTGGTGGTGACCAACCCTGAAGTCTCATCGGTGCGGGATTCAGATCGCATTCTGGGCATGTTGGCGAGCAAGACTAAACGGGCGATTGAAGGCTTGGAGCCGGTCAAGGAGCATTTGCTGATTACCCGGTACAACCCCGCACGCGTCAACCAGGGCCAGATGCTGTCCTTAGAAGATATTCAGGACATCTTGCGCATCAAGCTGATTGGCGTCATTCCGGAAAGTGAATCGGTGCTACAGGCCTCAAACCAGGGCGTACCGGCTGTGCACATGCAGGGAAGTGATGTGTCAGAGGCCTACAAAGACGTCATCGATCGTTTTCTGGGTACCGACAAACCAATGAGGTTCACGGAAGCGCCCAAACAGAGTCTGTTGAAGCGGCTTTTTGGGGGAAAGTAAGACCATGTCATTTCTCTCTTTTTTCCTGGGTGAAAAAAAGAAAACTGCCAGCGTTGCGAAAGAACGGTTGCAGATCATCCTGGCCCATGAGCGCAGTGGCCGCAGTGCGGCTGAGCCTGATTACCTGCAAGATTTGCAGCGTGATTTGGTCGCCGTCATCAGCAAATACATCAAGATCAATCCCGCAGACATCAAGGTCAACCTAGAGCGGCAGGACAATCTTGAAGTGCTGGAAGTGAAAATCGAGTTGCCTGATTCTCGTTAAATCACACTGAGACCGCTATGGTTTCAGGGCTTCCAGCGTTTGAGCAACAGGGCATTAGCCATCACACTGACGGAACTCATGGCCATGGCAGCACCAGCCAGCACCGGGTTAAGAAAACCCAGTGCGGCCAAAGGGATGCCAGCCACGTTGTAAACAAAGGCCCAAAACAGGTTTTGACGGATTTTACGGACGGTCCGGTCAGAAATTGCCAATGCAGCAGCAACCAATGCAGGGTCACCGCGCATCAACGTAATGCCAGCAGCATGCATGGCAACATCGGTGCCGTTGCCCATGGCCATACCCACATCAGCTGCCGCCAGGGCCGGCGCATCATTGATGCCGTCGCCGACCATGGCCACGGTGTGACCGCCCGCCTTCAGCGCCTGAACGCGATCTGTTTTTTCACCCGGCAGCACGTTGGCCATTACCTCGCCCTCATCAGGTCGAAGGCCAAGACGCAGAGCCATCACCTCGGCCGCCCCCTGGTTATCACCAGAAATCATCACAGTGCGTATGCCACGCCGACGTAATGCGGCCAAGGCTTCTTTGGCGCCGGGTTTGGGCTCATCGCCAAAAGACAACAGGGCGCACAGTTCCAGGCCAAAGGGGCTTTCGCTCACCAGGGCGGATACGGTGGCACCCTGCACATGCAATTGGTTCGACAGTGGCAACCAAGGCCCCAGATCAAGCCCAAGGGAATCCATCCAGCGCAAGCTGCCAATTTTGTACGCTTGGCCATCCACGGTGCCCAGGGTACCGCGTCCAGGCACCGCGCTCACTTGGCTGGCGGTGGTGATGCTCAAACCAGCCGCTCGCGCAGCCACCATGACAGCTGCCGCGAGCGGGTGCTCACTTCCGCTCTGAATTGCGGCAGCAATTTGCAAGAGCTTGGGGTCAGGCAGCTGAGCCGCCGCGATCAGCGCGTCGGGCGTGATGTAGATGGCCAGCAGCCGAGGTTGACCCACTGTCAAGGTACCGGTTTTGTCGAAAGCGATGATGTCGACCCGATGGGCGAGTTCCAGGGCCTGTGCATCCTTGATCAAAATGCCATATTTGGCGGCCACGCCCGTGCCAGCCATGATGGCCGCTGGCGTTGCAAGACCGAGCGCACAGGGGCAGGCAATCACCAGCACCGCCACGGCATGGATCAAAGCCTGCTCAAAGGGATGACCCGTCAGCCACCAAGCGCACAGCGTCATCGCCGCCAGCACAATAACCACCGGAACAAACACACTGCTGACCCGATCGACCAGGCGCTGGATGGGTGCCTTGGCGGCTTGCGCATCCTCCACCAGCCTGATGATGCTAGACAGCACTGTTTCCTGACCGACTGCGGTGACCCGCATCACGACCCGACTATCGCCGTTGATAGAGCCTCCCGTCAGCGTGGTATCGGCCGTCTTGTGGACTGGCAGGGGTTCGCCGGTGAGCATGGACTCATCAACCTCGGTTTGTCCCTCCAGCACCAGGCCGTCTACCGGAACCCGTTCGCCAGGTTTGATCGCGAGCCGGTCACCGACCAGCACCTCCCCAATCGGCACATCGACCTCGCCATCGCGACCTAACAAATGGGCCACCGCTGGCCGTAACCCATGCAGGGCACGGATCGCCGCCGTGGTGTGTTGCTTGGCCCGAGTTTCCAGCCACTTGCCCAGCAAAACCAGCGTGACGACGACGGCTGAGCTCTCAAAATAGAGATGGACCATGGCACCCGAAGGCGCGCTCAGCCATAACCACATCGACAAAGCCCAACCTGCACTGGTCCCAATGGCCACCAGCAAATCCATGTTGCCGCTTCCGGCCCGCAGTGCATGCCACCCTGCACGGTAAAAACGGGCGCCGAGAACAAACTGAACCGGCGTGGCTAACAGGCATTGCAACCAGGCCGGCAACATCAGCGGCAGGTCCACTTGGTTCAGTAATGCCTCGGGGAGGGCGCCCAGCAGCATCGGCAGCACCAGTGGCAGGGACAAGGCGATGCCGACCCCCACCGGTGCAAAACCAGCCCATGCAGAATCATCGGCGGATTGCATGACCGTGTCGGCCGCGCGGGGTTCGTAGCCGGCATCCCGAATGGCCCTGCGCAAGCGCGCATCGGAGGGCCCGTCGGCCGAGACCAGCACGCGCGCAGACTCGGTGGCCAGGTTGACGCTGGCCGTTTTTACGCCTGGCACTTTCAGCAGGGC
>CAXNFT010000039.1:0-14379 GCA_964201255.1 Rhodoferax sp. | reverse complement strand
CCAGATCAGTTTGGTCGTTGGCCATGTAGCTGTACGCGGTGTTTGTTTGAAGCAATAGGCGCAAGCTTGACTGTCCAACTTCAGCATAGAAATCAAGTTAGCCTGACATAGGTGGCCTGTTATGGGTCATCAGCAAAGCTCATTGCTGGGCAAGAAAGCACCTCTGCGGTGCGATGACGACGACAAAAATTAACTTTTTAACAGACGCCTGGAGGGTAGTACCTCGGTCCGATCTATGCCGCCCTTCTTTGGGAGATGGCGATCCGACGAATGGGCGGAACTTGGCCTGCTGGCCATGCCTTTGACATCAGGAGCGCGACGAGCTCCAACCCCATCGCGGGGAAATCGTTGGGGTTGGTGCTCCTTACGCACCGAACGGACGAGGAACACCACCTCTTCCCACCTGGTTACCGCGAGGCCCAGGGCTCTCCGCGCAGACTGCACCTGCAAGGGGGGTGAACTGAACATATTTAAGTTCAGTGCGGCAGGTTTTTGAGGTCACTTTTTCCCCGCTGATGCGGGATGGGCAGCCACGCCCTGAGTGGAAATTTTGATTTGCAACCTTTTTTAGGAGCTACTTGTCATGCACCAAACGTCGAAATTAAATCGATTGATCGGCAGCGCCAACGCTGTGATCGACACCAAAGGGATCATCCGCACGAACGGCAAGCCAGCCAGCTTAAGGACCGTTAAGCTCACACGCGAGGCACTCAACAGCACGTGCCGGCGCTTACACAAGATGGGTTTTTTTCTCGAGGACATCAATGGATTGAGCGCCAAACACATCGACGCGCTGGTAAAGAACTGGTACGCCGAGAAGCTCAACCCGAAAACGATGCAGAACCTGCTTTCGCGCTTGAGGGTGTTTTCTGGATGGATCAACAAGCGCGGGATCGTACGCGAAGGCGGTGTTCCTGCCTTTTTGCCGGATGTGCCACCGTCAGAGCTGAAGGTGAAGACCTACACGGAGAACAGCAAAAGCTGGACTGGCAGGGCCGTTGATACGCTCAAGGTGATCGACAAGGCTTTCGATGAAGATAAACGGTTGTACGCCATGCTGATGATGAGCGTGACGTTTGGACTGAGGCGCAAGGAAGTGCTGCACATTAAGCCGCACGATGCCGACCGCGGGGACGGTATCCACATCGACAGCCACATTGGCAAAGGTGGACGCTATCGCTTCATTCCGATCTTTGCCACCGATGAGGACCCGAACGTGAAAGCTATGGGTCTGATCCAGTTGAAGGTCCTGGAGTTGGCAAAAAAGCTGTGCCGCCCAGGTGAGCATTTGGGCTGGCTAGGCAACACATATGTCCAAAACGACCGCAAATACGGCTACCTCATGGGAAAACTGGGGATCACGAAGCACGAACTTGGCATCGTGGGTCATGGCTTACGAGCCGAATTCGCGGAAAACGCATTACTGCTTCAAGGCATTGTTCCGCCTGTGCTGGGTGGAAGGGGAAAGGAAGTCGGCACAGCGGAGCGCAAAAAGATTGTGACAAATGTGGCGAGCGTGATGGGCCACGACGACACACACACCAGCGGAGCTTATTACGGTAGTTTTCACAATCCTTCGTTGGTGAAAGGGGTCGGGTCGTTTTCTGCGGTGACGGCCAAGGACATTGCTTCTGAGCGCGTTGGAAAACTGTGCTCATACAAGGTGCGCCTGACATAGAACTCCCCTGCATCTGGCTCAGTTTTTGTTGCTACGCCCAGAGCAGAAGTAAAGAGATGCTGCTTTTGCTGGACGGATCGGCCTCGAACTGAAATGCTGACCGTCCAGTCTAATTTTCCATCGCCAAACGAATCGGTTGTGCAACCCAATCTGGGTGATTTCACGCATCCATGGCAACCACTTTGAGCATGGCCGCGCAAATGACGTTAGCTGGTATGAGGTGCCGAGGCGGGCCGTCCAAAACGAACAGACGAATCATCTTAGTCAGCCCATAGCGAATCTCGGCGAAATGATTCTGCTTGGTCGCTCCCTCCGTGAGCTGGTACGACTTAGTGATGCCATGAGGTAGGCGGACAGGGAGATCGCCAGCTCGTTTTGTTTGGATTAACTCCATTGCCAGCAGCAGCGCACTCGGAAATCATCAGTCCACAGCCAGCGACATACGCGGATTCCGAACCTGCTTTGGACTGGTCCAGCAAGGTATACAACGCATCCTTCGGTATCGAGCAGCACCAAATCCATTGCGTTTGGTGGTCCAACACGCAGAAGAAAACTGAGTCGACGCTCAACGCAATCGGTTTGACCAAGCCTTGTTTCCAACCTGTCGCATCCATAATGACGGAGGCAGTCTTGGCTTTGGCTGCCAAAAAATCAGATTTTATTGATGCGGTGTTCACGCATCGAATCGATGTTTTTCGAAAAATCGCGGGGTCGAAAGGCCTGATCCTTCTGCTGCAACAATCCGATATCGCGTTGGATTGCCAGCAGTGCTCGTAGGGCTGCGGTTTCGCGACAACAACAGGCTCTGAGGCTGCTACAGCGACTACAGCGACCATTGCGCGCGCCGCTACTGGTGGTGCTGGCACTACTGGCACTGACGTCGGTTCGGCTTTGGTTGGCGTCGCGATTGGCTCCACCATCGATGGAGTCTTAGCCTTGCGTCCGCGCTTGTAGATGACCAGGCAGGCCGGTGTTTTAGCGAAATCATGCACGAGTGCCGCCAGTTGCAAAGGCTCCACCGTCGCTAACTCGACCGCAACCTGGAACGGATAGCCCTCTGGCGACACCGAAATGCCGAGATCGGCCGCCTGTTCAACATCAGAAACAGGCCTCGGAACTCGCCACGGGACATCCACAATCGTGTCGGCGTCTAACGATCGTTCAACCGTTTGGGCTGTGTCCCAAGGTGGCTGGAATGCCTCGATGTGTATCGTCGTGTTACCAGCTTCCCGCCAGGCTAATTCGTAAAACTCAGCCTCCCAATTCCATCTTTCGACCCAATGACAAAACTATAGGTGTAAAGTAACAAAACCTCAAAGTACCGCATGAAATATAGGTTTTTTAGAAGCACAACAAATTTAGGTTGTGCTTTTTTGTCATTCGACATAAAATAGATGCAAAGTTTATAATTTATGTGTTTTAAATAGGATTGTGGGAATGAAAATCGTTCGGGCGCTGGGCAAGGTCATGATGGTCCACGAGGACGGGCGGATCAATGCGCCCTTCAGTTTTTTCTTGAACACCCACAAAAACCCCAACACCCAAGAATCACTTTCGGTCAGCCTCAAGCTGTTCCACCTGTTTCTAATCCACTTCAAAATTTCTCTGCCTGAACGGGCCCTCGCAGGGCGATGCCTTGAAGAACGTGAAATGGTGGGCCTGATAAATATGTGCTTTCGGCCCGTGGCTGGTCTGGCTGATCAACGGCGTGTCGCGAAAGTCTTGGATGTGCGAAACGCGGAAGCGGACGAGGACCGAGAAGGAGCGGTTGAGGGCAGTACTGCAAGCCAGCGTCTAAAGGACGTCGCAGCGTTCTTGAAGGATTATGAAACCCTTGTAGCTAATTACATCCGGTCCGCCGACACACGCGAACGTTTGGCGGCGAGCTATCTGAGGTGCTGCGAGCGACTAAAACGGGCTGTGGGAGGTGCCGCAAGCAGCAGCGCTTATGACATTCGCGCCATGACTTCTGCAGACTTTGTCGGCTGCATGAAAGTGGTTTACTCAAGCCCAAAAGTGCTTCTCGGCGACGCCAAATCGGACATGCACATGCTGCGCGACAGGGCAATGTTTATGTTGAGCTGTGAGGGATTGCGACCCGGAGAGATTTGTAATCTCAGGGTCAACGACCTTGTTAAAGGTCCTGATGGATTACTGAGCCTCCAGGTAACAGTGAACAAAAAGCACCGAAAGGAGGTCAAGAGTTCCACGCCGCTGCCCAAGGGGGCATCAAGCAACCAGTCGTATGCCACGGTTCGGATGATTCATCTTTGGCCGTTTACCCGCGATGCGCTTAATGATTACATCAATGGACCTCGCTCGGAAGCGATAGAGCAGTCTGGTGAGGATCGCACCTCTGGGTTCGTCTTCATCAAAAGCACCGGTGACCCGGTTGCGTCACGGCAAGCTGTGAGCGTGCGGTTTTCACAAATGTGTGATGCGCTTCACCGAGCCGGACACATGAAGATTGAAGCCGGCCCCAAACGAGGCAAGTCGAAAAGGGAGGAACTTAGCAGCTACACCATGCGGCACAGCGCCGCGAGCTACTTTTACTTGTCCAAGATGAAGGAAATCGAAAATGAGGATTCCGTCTTCGACTTGATGCGCGCACGGTTTGGATGGACGGACAAAAGTGATATGCCGAAGCATTACGCCCGGCGCGGCATCGTCGAAATTGCAACCGTGGCAGTCAATCAGATTTACGCAGAGATGCGCGCCGAGGTTGACCGAATGGTCCGCCCTAAAACCCCAACTAAAACCCACCCTACAGAGTAACTGCACCCCGCTATGAATCAAAAAACCACCAACCAGATAGTCACGCAGACCCTTGGTAAAACCACCTTCACATGGAACGAAAGCACTCCGCTTGAATTCGAGGCTGTGACCCGAGAGGCCGAAGGGGAACCTGAGTACCACCGAAAGTTTGACTTGTCCCAATTGACCGCAGGGTTTGAGGAATCGTTCCTTTTTGACCTTAAGGACCTCTTCATGCAGAGGCATCTCAAGGTCAGGGCGATTTCAGTAAAGAATCAGCACGACAACGTGGTGCGATTGCTAAATAAAATCCAGTCCGACCAGACTTCCCCCGACCTAAGCAAGCGGCTGATGGAGGCCGACAAGATCACAGCCATCGACACGGGATTGATGATCGCGATACGCGAAAAGCTGGCTGAAGATGCTGGCTGGATAAAAGGCGCTTACATCGAAAGTCTCTGCGACTTGTTTACCTTCGCCGGCCACGGCAGCGTCTTTAAATATCTGGAGCGGGGAGACTTCCCGACGCGCGATAGGTCAGGAACAGCGGATCGAGCGCGGCAGCAAATCATCTCCCAGGCCCTGAGCCGCACCTTGCAAATCGCCCTCCTGACTGACGTTGAGCGCAGGTTCCAAGACGGAGAGCTTCACCTGGGCGTCTATGTGCTCTGGAACCTCACCAACACCCTCTATGCCCGCCCAGAGAGCCTGCGTCAGATTCGGTGTGGTGATCTAACCTACACCGAAAACAAGGCCACTGGCGAAAACGATTGCACCCTGTGGGTGATGCCTGCCAAGCGTAGAGGGAAGCGCGAAGAAGCGCAGCGCATGGAGTATCGCCTGACCACGTTCCTTGGGCACCTGGTTATCAAACAGCAGGCCTGGGTGATCGAGAACATCGGACCCCTGTACGGTCTCAAGGAAGACCTCGATCCCGAAAAGCGCAAGGTAATCGAGCAGCAACTCGCTCTGTTTCCGCGGATCAATGCGGGCATGCGCACTGACTTCGAAGCCAAGAACTTCGGGATGTTGGAAAATAGCACGACGCTTGGCAGAATCTATCTCGAGCCGATCCAGCGATGCCTAGACAACATCCACGTGAACTTCACGGTGATGCGCCACACCATTGGCACTCAATTGGCTGCGGCAGGTGTCAGTGCGGCAGTCATTCAAGCGGTTTTGCGGCACGCCACTGACAAAACGGCGAGGGTTTACATCGATTTGGCCGCGAAAGAGCTGCGTGAGGCGCTGAACACTGGGCTTGAAGCCCTCGAAGAGTTGTTCCCGGCGTACAACGCGTTCATGAATGCCAAGCAGACCCGTGCAATGGCGCAGCAGTTCCCTGAGCGCATCGTCAACAGCCGTGGTCCTATTGATCCGCAAACGGGTGCCATGGAGATCGAGACTACTGGCGGCTGCGGTAAATCGGTAGCCTGTGCGTTAGCACCCTTGAGTTGCTACGGGTGCTGGCGGTGGATTGCCAACGTTGATGCTGACCACAGTGTGAACTTGTGCAAGGTGCAGGAGCGAATCAAGGAGAACGAGGCGTTTGGCAAACCCATGAAGGCGATCGTCGAGCGGGACCGCCTGCTTGAGAAGGTGATTGAGTTAAGGATGGGGCAATTCGCAAGACACAAGGCCGAACAGACGCATCAGCAAGGTACTTTGAAGGGTGAAGACAAATGAAATCAAGTACAAGAAAACCAGCTGAAGCCTCAAACGCATCGAATGAATCAAGTTCACCGCCCACTATTGCGATTCATGTTTCGCAAGTATCCCATGCGATATTGACACCAGCGGTTGACCTCGAATCCAAAGCCCGCGAAGCGGCCTTGGAGTCCTTCATTAGCGACATCAAAGACCGGTTTGAAAAACGCTTCCCCGGCATCCCCTATGACAGCCCGCAGTGGGACTTTAGGAGTCCCTCTGGCCAGACCGATGGCAAAGACCAACGACTGACCTGGCAACAAGTCCACCATACCAAGGTTCTACTTTCAAGGCCAAATATCGTGGAAGCAAGATTGGCCCCGCTGCATCCGAGTTTCGCCCGTGCGGCGCGGGCCATCCTCGCCAAACTGGTGCTTCTGGACGAGGTGAAATCAACCGTAAGGATGGAGTATGGTCTTAGTTTCCTTTCGCACATTTCTTCAACATGTGAGCATGCGGCACCGGTGCAACCGCTGCACGCGCTTACGGTGGATGATTTAAAGCACCTCGAACGCCGCGTGCTGACCGCCTGCCTGACGCAGGACACCGCCGAGTCGCTCAAAAATGAAAGACTCCAGGTAGACCATCTGATCGTGTCGGGGGAGCCTATGCTTGGAAAGAATGGATTTTTGAACCACGGATACCTATCGGCACTCTACGATGCCATCAGCACCCTACAGAAAGCCAAGGTCATCAGTCCGATGCATGCGCGCCTGAGCCACGAGGTCTCGGATTTGCTTCTCGCCATCAGAAAGCAGCAGAGTGAGGCATTCCGAAAAGACAAAGCGAAAGAACTCGAGCCGGGTATTGCAGCCTTGTCGGATGCGATCACCGCCATGGCAGATGGCGACCCGCGCCTGTCGCAGATCCAAGAGGCGGTGCTTTGTGTCATGGGGCTAGAGATGTGCGCACCCTCACGCATTAATGAAGTCCTTGCGATGTCGATCCATGACCGGCTACGTGCCGTGGAAGATTACGCCCATGATCCAGGTGAGGAAGGCAATTCTTCGGCCATATCAGAAACACAACTATTATACCGTGCCCATGCAGAGATCAAGGAGGCATCGATTCCAAACGCCTTGGATTCCCTGCCCAACACTGTACTGATGAAGGGTTCCAAAGGTGCGAGTTGGGGTGCAAAGCCGCTATTGGACTTCATGCTGGTGATGTTTAACTGGTGTTTCGATCATCTGATTGAAATGGGGGCACGCAGTAGGCTGCTGCTGCTGCATTACGAAAAACACCCAGGTACATTGTACTTGCCGCCTGATCTGGAACATCTCCGGGGCAAGCCACTCACTTACGTCCAGATCGGCCGAATCATGCTGCTGGACGGCGACCTCGGGACTGATAAAGAAACCTTCCACGTTAAGGCAAAGGCTGCCGAACGGGCGGGCCAGCATGTGATGGGTGCCCTCAGCAAAGCCGGGCTGAGGTTCACGCTGGCACAGCGGCCTGATCTAGCTGACCAGATCGTTGATGAGCGAAAGGGCCTTATCGAGGCTCTGACCAAGAAGTCACCGGCATCGTCCAACAGCAGCGCGAAGGCCGATGCACAGGCGATTAAAAAACTACAAAAAACCAAAAGCACCACCCAATACGCTGAGTGGTCCGAGGTTGAAAAAGAACTGTTGCGACGTGTGCATGAGGCGATGGACTCGCTGCGTTGGGTGACACCCGGCACGCAGTACAAAGGTAACCTTAGCAATATGCTGATGCTATTTGACTATCTCGGTCTACGGCCTGCATACCTCCCAGGTGCGCTGAGCGCCCCTGAGGTTCGACTTCGTTTGAAGTCAACAAAAAAAAATGGGAAACAGCAACCAGCCCAAACTGTTTTCGAGGCTTTGGACCTGAAAATGCCAATGCTGTCAGAGGACGGCACCAAAGTGGAGATCGTCCCAGCTTACTGTCGCACGCATGACCCGCGCCGATGGCTCACAACAATGGCTTTGCGTCACTCGGGACCAGAGCTGTGCCGCTTATTGATCAACCTGTGGGCCAACCGCTTGGACGTGACCCAACTCAAAGCCTACGGCTACCTAAGCTCGCAAGAAAAGGCCGCCATGACGGCGCAAACGGTGCCTGAAGGTATGCCTCCTGCCCTTGTGAAAGAGCCAGGCGACCTAAGTGAGGTCAGTGAGGTAAGTGAGGTAAGTGAGGTACTTAAGGAAGAACTGATCAGCGCCTACAAACTCCCAACCCAATCGGTCGGAGTTGGCATGCACGCGATTCGTATCACTACGATGGATGCCATCCACTCTGCGGAGTGCAATCATCCGGTGGCCAAGGCGGGCGACAAAGTGGTCCTTGTCTTTCCGACGCCCTATGGTATCTGCTTACACCAACACTTTGAGGTCGGATGCACCAACTACCGCGGCTGTGGCGGGGGATGCTCCGACCAACGTTTGATCAAGGGCCATTTGCCGACAAACGAGCAAGCCAGAAAACAGGCCAATAAACTTCACGATGTGATCGTTGCTCAGGTGCGCCGCCTGACCCTTGCGAGGAATCGGCGCGTGGTTCACGACCTTGACAAGCTCGATGAGCACCTGGGCAGAATGATTCAGCAGCACATGGATGTCGAGGAAATCGCTTCTCGACTGATCGCTGAATTCCTGGAGATTAAGGATTTCATCAAGGACGCGGCATTTAAGGCCGATCTTGAGGATGCCTATGCGTTCAAGGGAAAGGTTGATCGACTCGACGATCCAACTGTGTCCTCTGGGGCTGTCATCCGCTATTACAACCCCGAGCGCAATGGTCGGCCTGAACAAGAGCGGACCATTGAGGCGCTCGGTGGGCGTCAATCCATGGAGCAGGAGGCAAAGAAATTTATTGAAGGGCGCGACTACTTGCGCCTAGAAAACCGGGCAGCCAATGAAACGGAATTCAAAGAGGGTGAGGACGTCAATGAAGACGTTATCGACGAAGAAGATGCCGCCTGATCAAGGAGCCCAGCATGGCTAAGACAAAGGCAAGCGCGTCAGGAAGTATTGTTAAGAACGGGCGCCCTGAGGTACTGACCGAAGAGTTAGCTCTCAAGATCGTCAAAATGATTGAAGTGCTACCGGACATGGATGTGGAGGTAACCTGGGCCAACATCGTGGCTAAGGTCAAGCAGAAGTTTGGGCAAGAACTGGGCCGTAGAGTCCTTTCGACCAAGGAGTGGGATGGCAGAGCACTCATCGCAGAGGCCTACGAACAGGCCCATGCTGTTCAGCGTCAATTGCGCTCCCAAGGTCACAGGCGGATCAACTCAACAATGCCCCGTCAGGCCCTGCAAGCGCGCATAGAGACCCTTACAGCCAAACTCAAGGTGGCAGAGCAGACGATTGCGGAACTACGGGTGATGCAGTACGACCAGTTGGACATCCTGCGAGGTAAACAATTCGATTTACGCCAAGAGGTCGAAACAATCCGAAAGCAGACACGGGAGAAAGCATGAGCAGCGCAGGCAGTAATGGGATATTAGACGGCAGAGCAAATGCCGAATGCTTCTTGGAATGGCAAAAGACGGTCGTGGACTTCAAGCCATTCATCCATCAGGGTGTGTTGAGCGTACAGCGCGTAGCGCGTGAGAGTGGGTTGAACAGGAATGTGTTCTACACCAACCCAGAGATCAGGGATGTTCTGTTGCCCAATCTGCTCCATCGACTTGAGAAGGATGGGGTACTTAAGCAAAGGGTGGCAAACCCGGTCGAGGTGGCAATGCGCGAGCCCAAACGCTCTGGCATTGGCGACGCTCGTATCAAGCAGATACAGGAAGAGAACGAAGCCTTGAAAGCAGAGGTCAGCGAATTGAGGAAGCAGCTCGGACGATTCCAGGGAATGGATGAGGTCCTGCACACGACAGGAAGGCTGCCATGGTGAGTTCTCAGGGCGAAGAGAGCCATCTAATACGGGTGCTCTCAGTGATTACACAGAACCGCAACGGCGCCATCCTCAGAGGACAGTGCATCACCGATTCTGGTGAAATCATGGACACCCACCAAGAGATTGTGGCTCGCCTGCACGGACGCGGAGTGGCCGTGCCTGTCACGGCGGGCCAGTGGTGGGCGGTCAAAGGCAAGGTCAGTACACGCAGTTTCATTAATGCCGGTGGCTTCCAGATGATGCAAGACCAGATCGAGGTGCTGCCTGGAGACGCGGTGCTGAAGTTGCCGTCGGGCGCGCACATTGTCGATTACCTCAAGCGCAATCCTCGGTTCAAAGGAGTTGGCCCCGCCACCGCAGACAAGTTGTGGGAGACGTTCACGGACCGTTTGATCCCGATACTGGATGCTTGTGATTACAAGGCGCTTGAAGAAGTCGTCAGTCCCGGCAAAGCATTGGCATTGGTACAGGGGTGGCACGAGGAAGGGATAGGCAAGACGCTTCAGTGGTTAGGGACCAATGGTGTGGGCTTGGCGATCGGCAGACGGATCGCGGCTCACTTTGGTGCCGAAGCCGAGAACAAGATTCATGAAAATCCTTATCGGCTTTTGAGCTTTGCTGCCGGTTGGTCAGAGGTTGATGTTCTTGCCACCCAGAAGCTGGGAGTAGCCCGCACTGATGATCGAAGGCTTGCGGCTGCGGTTGAGGAATGCGTCTACAGACGGTTTAGTCAGGGCGACACCTATGTCCCATTGCCAGATTTGATTGATGGGATACGTCGACTGCTCAAGAACGAGCCACAACAACAAAGCGTCATAGATGCGGCCATAGGACACTGTGAGCGCACTGGACGCCTTCTGTTTGACCAGCAGGGCAATGCTTACTCCCCAGGTGCCTCGATCTTAGAGGATCGCGTTGTGCACTGCATTGCAGTTCGGCAGGGTCTTCTCAGTCCCGCTTGCAGTGTGAATGAGATCATCAGTGGATACGAAACTCGTGAAGGCAATGGATTTCTGCTCAACTCCGAACAAAGGGCTGCGGTTCACCTTGTTGCCGACCATCACTTTGCGGTTATCACAGGAGGTGCTGGCTGTGGCAAGACAACGGTGCTGAAGGCAGTTTGTTTGGTACTGGAAGCGCAGGGCTACGAAATCATCCAAGTCGCGCTGGCGGGGAAGGCAGTCAAGCGAATGCAAGAGAGCACTGGCCGTGCTGCTCAAACGATTGCATCGTTCATCAAAAAGCTCAATGAAGGAACGGAGGTTGACTACTCAGGTCCAGCAGTCGGGCGTGCCATCCTGATTGATGAGGCAAGCATGGTGGACCTCATCTCCTTTTCAGCGCTGGTACGGCAACTGCCTGACACGGTGAAACTCGTGCTCATTGGCGACCCTCACCAGTTGCCTCCTGTCGGCCCCGGTCTGATTCTTCACTGCTTGATGGATGGCGTGGTCCCCCACGTGGAGCTGAAGGTTGCCAAGCGCTTCGGAAGCGAAATTGCTGACGTGGCTAACAGCATACGGGATGGCATTTTCCCTTTACTCAAGGAGCATGGAGCCGTCCGATTCACTGAGATTGCCGACACCAAAATGGCAGAGGTTGCCAGCAAAGAGTATCTGTCTAGCCCAGCGGATACTGTTGTGTTGTGTTCTACGAGAGCCCTGGCGAAGAACATTAATCAACGCATCCAAGATGCGTTCGCATCTGGCAGAAAATCGGTGATGACTTGGAGTGATGAGGCAGATTGTTGGGCAGCGACAAGTTTGAGGGAAGGTGACCTAGTTATTTGTACCCGAAACAACTGGGACCTGGGCCTTCAAAACGGATCGATGGGAAGAATCGTGTCTGTAGAGCACCATGGAGACGATCAAATCGGAACGATCGAGTGGGATGATGGTGTTGTCCGATGCTTCAATGATGTTCTATTGGATGACCTGGAGCTTGGCTATGCGTTGACGGTGCACAAGTCTCAGGGATCACAGTGGAAGCGGGTGGTGGTATGTTTGCCACAAGGCAGCAGGATGGTTGATAGAAGCCTGATTTACACGGCTGTTACTCGTGCCCAAGCGGAGGTTCTGCTTCTGGGGAGCCATACCGCGATCACACACCAAGTCAGTCTAAAGAAGGCCGCAGATCGGCGTTTGGTTGGTCTACCAAAGCGACTGAAGGCAATGAAGGTGTAGGTTCGATGCGATAGGGCTTGCCGGTAAGATTCGTGTGAAAACCGGGCACTTCGACAAATTACCATAGGGGGCGAGGCTTGCGGGGCGATACTGGCCAGGCTCTACATCAGCTGGGAATCGGTGGAGATGGTTGAAATTGAGATGCTTTAGAGCATTTCGATGTAAAAACAACTCTGCTAGCGGTGATTTTTGGCATATTGCTAGCATCTTGAGATGATGTGGCCGGTTTTCCACACGAATCTTACTGACAAGCCGATAGCTCCCTATGGGCGTAGCCCATGTAGGCCGCAGGCCGTAACGGCTGTCTTCCCTGACTTACCTTTGACAGACATGGTTTTGCCCCTCGTGTAGAGGGGTCGGCGCAGGGCGCCGGGGGTTAGTTTCCTTCTGGACTGCTTAGACAGCCAACATTCAGGATCGAAAGTTGGTCTGTCTCAGAGGAAGTTTGGCTGCTTTAGGCAAGACCCGTCGTCAGAGCACTGCACGCAATTCGCGCAAAAGCAGACATTCGCTGCAAAACGAACGCCATGAGCAAATGTGCGCAGCGACCATGAGCGGTCCGCATCGATTAAGCTTGCGACTATGCAATCATTTGACCTCAAACCTGTCCTTTGCCTTGATCAAAAATTCAGAGGGCACTTTGCCGACAATGCATGGACTCTGGTGGTCGGAGCAGGCGTGTCGAAAGAGATTGTTCCCGATTGGCAGGACCTAGCGATAGCGGTTGTTCGACATGCATACGGCACGGCGCTCTCTTACCAAGAGATTCAGAAAGTCTTTAAGGATAGTGGCTGGTCCATGGATTCCTGGATTCAAGCCGCTGCCAACGCGTTTGTCGCAATGGGGAAGTCACTGGAAGAGTTCAAAGATGTTCTAGAAGAGCAGATTTATTCAATAGTGCGAACAAAGGCTAAAGGCCTTGGACTTGAGTCCTACCTCACGGTGGTACTCAACGATCCGACGCGAGCGCCGCGTGACCGGGTAATCGAGGTTTGCGACTTCTTGGAGAACGCGTTTCCCGGTTGCTCAGTCTTTCAAGTCGCGCGCGCACTTTCTCGTATTTGCACCCACGGGCATGCGCCTCGAGCCGTGCTGACCTTCAATGCCGATACTCTGCTAGAGACCTATCTCGTTTTGGCGGCTCGACGAGAGCACTATCAAGGGCCGGGCCCATACGCCCACCCGCCCTACATGTTCGTTCAAGTTACTCGCTCGGGACCGTCGAGTTCAGGAAAGATACCGATCGTTCATTGTCATGGCGCACTGTCGCCTAAGCCGATGCTGAACCACCCCCATCGGGAGTCTCGCGATAGGCTTGTATTTCTCGAAGACGAATACTTGGCAATGGCTGGTAGAGAGGGTGCCTGGGGTGAGACGATGTTCATTCAGCTTGCACATACGTCGAAAATGGCATTCGTCGGACTCTCGATGTCCGATGCGAACATACGCCGGTGGATGCGTGCTGTCCATGAAGAGGCGCGTGCAGACCTTCGGTCATATGGAGTAGCTGATCACGAGAATCCAAGACATGTATGGATTCGAACCAAGCCCGCAGCCCCAGTTGACGAGCTATTTTTACCGTCGCTACGTCATCTCGGAGTTCGCCCAGGTTGGATTGATACCTGGGGACATTTGGAGGGCGGCCTTAGAAACTTGACGGCCTGTAACTAGCAATACGGCCTGCTCTTACCTCCGGCCTGAACGACTGCTTCAGAATAAGTCGAACTTCTGCTTCGGGTCGCAAACAGCCTAAATCCAGCTCACTCACTACAGCTTCCTGCGCTATTCACACCCACTAGGGCCACACTGGCTGGCAACCACTCACCAATCCAAGCCCCCCCACCCCCCCAAAGGTCCCCGCCAAGCTCACCAGGTGAGCCCGCCACCGCCCATAATGAGGCATGAATCGCCGGCCATGTAACCGGCCGCAGTAGGACTGACCATGGGTTTCCGTTTCCAAAAGCGCATCCGCATCTTCAAGGGTCTTACCCTGAACCTGAGCAAGAGCGGCACTTCCTGGACTATGGGTGGCCCTGGTGCATCGGTCAACCTCAAGGACGGCAAAGCCACTGGCACCGTGGGTATCCCAGGCACTGGTCTGTCGTACCGCGAACGGCTGGACAATCACGGCAGCGTCGGTAAGGGCAGCGGCTTGGGCTGGGTAGTCTGGCTGGTGATCGC
>CAXNFT010000038.1:0-14419 GCA_964201255.1 Rhodoferax sp. | reverse complement strand
TCACCCCGGATGCCGTTCTGGCCAGCAACACCTCTTCGCTGTCGATCACAGGACTGGGGGCTCGGCTCAAGCGGCCGCAGCGGCTGGCGGGCTTTCACTTCTTTAATCCTGTGCCGCTGATGAAGGTGGTAGAGGTCATCGCTGGCCTGAAGACCGACGCAACCGTGTGCGACGCCTTGTCCGTGTTTGCCAGGCAGATGGGCCACACCCCGGTCCGCGCCCAAGATACGCCTGGCTTCATTGTTAACCACGCCGGACGCGGTTACGGCACCGAGGCTTTGCGGCTGGTGAGCGAAGGCGTAGCCGACTTCGCCACCGTCGATCGCATCCTGAAAGACCAGATTGGCTTCAAGCTCGGCCCGTTTGAGCTGATGGACCTCACCGCACTTGACGTCTCCCACCCGGTGATGGAATCGGTCTACCACCAATATTATGAAGAGCCAAGGTATCGGCCGAGTGTGATCACGGCACAGCGGCTCGCAGGCGGGCTGCTCGGGAAAAAAGTGGGCGAAGGCTTTTACAGCTACCGAGAAGGCGTGGCTCAGATCAGCCCCGAGGCCATTGCGCCAACGGTCGATGAGATGCCACCGGTCTGGGTATCACCACGCGCAGCACGGCGGGCAGAGCTCCTGCTGCTGGTCAAAACCCTTGGTGCCCGCATAGAAACAGGCGCCTCCCCTTCCCCGCAGGCCCTGAGTCTGGTGGCACCGCTGGGTTTTGACATCACTACAGTGGCCGTGGTAGAGCGCCTCGACCCGGCTCGTACCGTCGGCATTGATATGCTGGTGGATGACGCCACAACACGACGCCGAGTTCTGGCAACCAATCCGGCTACTCGCCTGGATATGAGGCAAGCCGCTCATGCCCTGTTTGCCCGCGATGGCAAGCCGGTCAGTGTGATCAGAGACAGTGGTGGCTTTGTCACGCAACGGGTGGTCGCCACCATTGTCAACATTGCCAGCGATATTTGTCAGCAGGGTATTTGTTCACCCAACGACCTAGAGACTGCCGTCACCCTTGGTCTGGGTTACCCCAGCGGGCCGCTGGCCCTGGGCAATCTGTTGGGGCCGACCAACGTGCTGGAGGTGCTGTTCAACATGCAAACCGTTTACGGGGACCCTCGCTACCGACCCAGCCCCTGGCTACGTCGCCGCGGCGCGATTGGCCTAAGTTTGTTGCACGTCGAAGAATGACACGCTGATGGCTGCCGAACTCCATCAAAGTCGCTCAGGCCAGACCCTGATCCTGACCATTTCAAACCCAGAGTACCGCAATGCACTCGCGCCAGAGATCTATGCAGCGGGGCAAGAAGCTCTCACTATGGCCAGTGCGGATGCCGGCATCCGCTCGATCGTTATCACCGGGGCAAGTGGGGTCTTCAGCGCTGGGGGCAACTTGCAGCGCCTGCTGGCCAACCGAGCCGAAGCGCCTGCAATCCAGGCCCAAAGCATCGACGGCCTGCACCAATGGATCAGGTCAATCGCTCACTGCCCCAAACCCGTGATCGCAGCGGTGGAAGGTGCGGCAGCCGGCGCCGGCTTTTCACTGGCACTGGCCTGTGACCTGCTGGTCGCAGCCGACGACGCAGTCCTGGTGATGGCCTACAGTTCGGTTGCCCTTTCACCCGATGGCGGTGGCAGCTGGAACCTGGCGCAAGCCCTGCCCCGACAACTGGCGACAGAACTCCTGATGTGCGGCAGCCGAATCAATGCCCAGCGGCTGCAAGAACTTGGCGTGGTCAATCAGGTCGGCCCGAGTGGGACCACGCTAAAGATGGCCATGGCATTGGCTGAAAGGCTCAACGCCCGTGCCCCTAATGCCTTGGCCAGCATCAAGACCTTGACACGGCAGGCCTGCGGGCAAGACCTGAACCAACAGCTGGACCAGGAGCGCGACCACTTTGTCAACAACCTCCATCATGCCAACGCCGGCATCGGCATCACTGCGTTTCTCAACAAGACAACGCCAAACTATCAGTAGACTTGGCCTCCAGCGTCCCGTTGGGAGCCTGGTCCCGCGCGCGACAATCAAGCAGTTTTAAGTCACCCACAAGACAGGCCATGGACGATCCCATTCTTACCATCGATGAACGTGAGGCGATCAATTCAGGTCGCTGGTTTGCGTCTTTATCCCCATCCCTACGTCACGACATACTCAGATGCGCCTACGTCAAACGTTTCAAGGACAGCGAGTTGATCGCCGCCCGAGGCGAACCGCCAGAGGAATGGATCGCCTGTGCGCGGGGTGCGGTGCGGGTCAGCTCAACCTCGATCTCAGGCAAGCAGATCACACTGACGTACGTGGAGCCGGGCATCTGGTTCGGCGATGTGTCAATTTTCGACGGCGACCGGCGCACGCACGACGCCTACGCGCATGGCGACAGCACCATCCTTTGTGTGGCCAAGGCGGATTTCAAGAAAATTTTGGCCCTTCATGCAGAACTCTACGAGGCGCTGCTGCGTCTGCATGCCAGACGCATACGCCAACTCTACGGTTTGGTCGAAGACTTGAACACCTTGCCACTGCGTGCGCGTTTGGCCAAACAGCTGCTGCATCTGGTTCGCAGCTATGGCGTGCCGTCACTGAGCGATGGCCGAGAGATACGCATTGGGCTGCAATTGGCACAGGAAGAATTGGCGCAACTGCTGGGCGCATCCCGCCAGCGTGTGAATCAGGAGCTCAAGTCCATGGAGCGCGAGGAAGCCATCCGCATAGAACCAGGCGGCTTGGTGATTCGCAACCGTGAGACCTTGATGCAAATCATTGACGCTGACAGGTAATACCGCATACACCAGAACTTATCCATGAGTGAATTTGACCATTTTGTTGGCACCCGGCCCGTCCCGACACAGCAGTCGTTTGACACCGATGCCCTTTGTGCGTGGCTAGAGGCTTTCCTGCCCGGTTTCAAAGGCCCACTCTCGGTCGAATCTTTCAAGGGCGGTCAGTCTAACCCGACTTACAAGCTCATGGCATCCTCTGGCACCTATGTGATGCGAGCCAAGCCGGGACCAGTGGCGAAGCTGCTGCCCTCTGCCCATGCCATTGAGCGCGAATTTGCAGTGATGAGCGGCTTGCAGGGTACCGATGTGCCGGTACCCCGAATGCACTGCCTGTGCGAAGACGAGTCAGTGATTGGCCGCGCGTTCTACATCATGGAGTTCATGCCCGGACGAATCCTTTGGGACCAGACCCTCCCCAGCATGAACCTGTCCGAGCGTGGCGCCATCTACGCAGAAATGAATCGCGTCATCGCGGCGCTGCACACCGTGAAGTTCGCCGAGCGCGGACTGGTCGGTTTTGGCAAGCCAGGCAATTATTTTGAACGCCAAATTGGCCGCTGGAGCAGGCAATATGTCGCCTCGATCACCCAGCCCATCCCGGAAATGGACGAGTTGATGGCTTGGTTGCCTCAGCATGTCCCAGCCATGGCACGCGCTGAACACATGGTCAGCATCGTGCACGGCGACTTCCGACTCGACAACCTGATGTTTCACCCCACAGAGCCGCGCATCATCGCAGTGCTGGACTGGGAGCTGTCCACACTAGGCCATCCTCTGGCCGATTTCAGCTACCACTGCATGGCCTGGCATATCCCGCCTGGGGCATTCCGCGGCATTGGCGGGCTTGATGTGGGCAGCCTGGGCATCCCCACCGAAGACGCCTACATCCGCAGTTACTGCGAGCGTACCGGCCTCGCGTCACCGGATGCGCTCAAGGCCGACTGGAACTTTTACCTTGCCTACAACCTGTTTCGTCTGGCCGCCATTCTGCAAGGCATTGCCAAGCGAGTTGAGGCCGGCACGGCGGCCAGTGCGCAGGCGGTCAGCTCAGCTGCCGGTGCCAAGCCATTGGCGCAGATGGCCTGGCAGTTTGCCCAGCGGGCCTGAAACCAAACCCAAAATTCTTGTCAACGGACATAACCGGAGATTCCATGGACTTCGACTACTCACCCAAAACCAAACAACTACAAGCCCAGCTACAGGCCTTCATGGACGAGAACATCTACCCTGCAGAAGGGAGTTACCACGCCGAGATTGAAGCTAACACCGAAGCCGGCAAGCGCTGGACGCCACTGCAGACCATTGAAAAACTCAAGCTGAAGGCTCGCTCGGCCGGCCTGTGGAACCTGTTTCTGCCAGTTGACAGTGCCGCCGCCTCGGGCTATGACGGCGCCGGCCTGACCAATCAAGAGTACGCGCCATTAGCAGAAATCATGGGCCGTGTGATGTGGGCAAGCGAGGTGTTCAATTGCTCGGCGCCCGACACGGGCAACATGGAAACAATTGCTCGCTATGGCTCCGAGCAGGACAAGGCGCGTTGGCTCAAGCCCCTTCTTGAGGGCCAGATCCGCTCGGCCTTTGCCATGACCGAGCCTGATGTCGCGTCCAGCGACGCTACCAATATTGCCACGCGGATCGAGCGCGATGGCGACGACTACGTCATCAACGGCCGCAAGTGGTGGACATCGGGCGCCGGCGACCCGCGCTGTGCGATCTTTATCACCATGGGCAAGACCAACCCGGACGCACCTCGCCACTCGCAGCAAAGTATGGTTCTAGTGCCGGCCAACACACCGGGCATGAAGGTGATCCGCCCACTCAATGTGATGGGCTACGACGATGCGCCGCACGGCCACATGGAGGTGGTTTTTGAAAATGTGCGCGTGCCAGCCAGCAATATCTTGCTGGGCGAAGGCCGCGGCTTTGAAATCGCGCAGGGCCGCCTTGGGCCCGGACGCATCCACCACTGCATGCGCCTGATCGGACTGGCTGAGCGGGCACTTGAGTTGATGTGCAAGCGCGCCTCATCACGCGTTGCCTTTGGCAAGACCGTGGCATCGCAAACCGTGACGCAAGAGCGAATCGCCGAGTCCCGCTGCAAGATCGACATGGCCCGGCTACTGACCCTGAAAGCCGCCTGGATGATGGATGTGGGAGGCAACAAATTTGCCAAAAATGAAATTGCCATGATCAAGGTGGTCGCGCCAAATATGGCCTGTGAGGTGATCGACTGGGCCATTCAGGTGCACGGCGGCGGCGGCATGTGCGACGACTTCCCCCTTGCCTACAGCTATGTCAACGCCCGCACGCTGCGCTTTGCCGACGGCCCGGACGAGGTCCACCGCAACGCCATTGCCAAGATGGAGTTGGGCAAGTACGCCGTCAACCCGAAGCCGGTCGAGGTGCCGAGTATCCGCGGCTGCTAACCGGCCAGACTCAGCGGTTCAATTGCGGCAAACCTGACCATAGCTCGTCAAGGTCAGGGAAATGCCATTTGGCCGGATCCTCGCGCCCGGCGATCTTGTCGGTACTGCCGCTCTTGGACAGGTCAAGGACTTCCGGCGTGATCCGCAGTTGACTTTTAGTCGAGTAAAACACCTTGATCTGCGGCGTAATCAGCGACTTGGCCGATTGTGCTGTCACCACGCCGATTCGGCCGGAGTTCATCAAAACCAGTGAGCCCACCGGGTAGATCCCCATGCTCTTAACAAAGGCTTGAAACACCTTTTGATCAAAATGCCCGTTCGACCACTCCGCCATTTTTCGCAGCGACTCGGCTGGATCCCAACCAATTTTGTAGGGCCGGTTGGAGGTGATCGCATCGTAGACATCACAGACGGCGCCCATTTTGGCCATCAGACTGATGCCGTCACCCTTAAGCCCCTCTGGATAACCTGAACCATCTACTTTTTCGTGGTGGTGGAGGCAAACGTCTCGGGTGTCAGCGTCAAAGCTTTCATTCATCAGCAGCATCGCATGCCCTTTGACCGGGTGGCTTTTGATGATTTCAAACTCAGCCGCTGTCAATTTTCCAGGCTTATTCAGCACCGAGGGCGGCATAGCGGCCTTACCCAGGTCGTGCATCAATCCGGCCAATCCCGCCAGCCGAGTTTTTGCTTCGTCCAGACCCAGTTGTTTGGCCAGCACTACCATCATCGCGCACACAGCCACCGAATGCATGTAGGTGTAGTCGTCCACCGACTTGAGCCGAGCCAGACTGATCAGGGCACCCGGGTTTCGCATCACCGAGTCAGAGATTTCCTCAACAAGTTCCTTCGCCCCACCAACGTCGACGCTGTTGCCCATACGCGCCTCTTCAAACATGGACACCATGGCTTGCTTGGATTGATTGCAAATCAGGGCTGCACGCTCAACTTCGCGTTCAATAGACACGGGCGCCATACTTCGGCCACCCACCACCACCTGCTCCAGCGCGGCATCGATTGCTATTTCGGCCTGCTTTTCAGACACGACAGGCACAGAGAGCGGCACATCCAGTCCCTTGCTGCTGTCGATCCAGACCTCTTTGATGCCGCTTTCAAAAATGATTTTCAGATCTTTGGCATTGGAAAGCACAAAGGAAGACCGGACGAAAGGATGCTCCATCCAAGAGCCACAAAACTCCTTGATATGCATTCCAACGGTCAACTGTCTGACGCTGATGCGTTTAAGCATGGCGGGCAAAAATCCTGGTAATCGAACGTGGTTGACGCAGCACATCTCCGCGTCAAGATGGGCGGTCTTGAATTAAGTATAAACCCCAGCGCCAGACCGGCCTTGGGTGTCGAGCCGGCCTGTACACTCTTTGTATGTCGAGCCTATACCTGAATCACTTCGGTCTGAAAAGACCCCCGTTTCAGATCACGCCAGACCCTGATTTCTTTTTTTCCGGGGGGCGTCGGGGAGATATTTTGTCCGCGCTGTTACATGTGGCCAACCATGACGAAGGCATCACCACCATGGTGGCCGAGGTTGGCAGCGGCAAGACCTTGTTGGCCCGACTCATGATCGGCAAGCTACCGTCTGACGTGTGCGCGGTTTACCTGGCAAATCCGTTTTTTAGCCGGGACGAGATCATCGAGGCCATTTCACGGGACCTGGGCCTGACTGGCCTGGTCGCTTCCATGGAAGGCAAGCTCGCCGCCTTGCAACAAGAGTTGCTGCGCCGGCACGCCAGCGGTCAGCGGGTGTTGCTGGTCATTGACGAGGCTCACACCATGCCGATTGAATCGCTCGAAGAGGTGCGCCTGCTCTCAAATATCGAAACTGGACAACACAAGCTGGTCAATATCATGCTGTTCGGCCAGCCCGAACTCGACGACTTGCTCGCCGAGCCCAAACTGCGGCAACTCAGAGACCGGGTCATCCACCGCTTTGACCTTGAGCGACTTCACGCTGACGAAATCAGTGCCTATATCGACCACCGCCTGCGTGCCGCCGGCTGGACCAGCGCGCGCCTACTTACGCCACTTGCTCTGACGCAACTGGTCAAGGTCTCAGATGGTCGAGCCCGCCGCATTAACCTGCTATGCGATAAGGCGCTTCTGGCGGCCTACGCGCAGGGCAAAGAAGCGGTCGATGAGCATCATGTCAACAGTGCAGCGAGGGAGTTGCCAACCGGTCGTCTGGGGACGGCCAAAAATCACCGACAACCCTGGCGCAATCCCTTTTGGCAAATAGCGGCGGCCAGCGTCACCGCTGCAGGGCTGTCCGGATTATTGGTTTGGGCCAGCCTCAAAACGTCCTGGGGCGGGACTGGCGCTGCAACGTCCGAAAAAATACAACCCGCTGGGTCGCCAACACTCCATTTCGATGCCAGTTTGACACTTGTGCCAAGGAAGACAAACTGATGAACTCCTGCGGGAAAAACGGGTCGCCAAGTCCAGGTATTTTTCTCGGCTGGAAACACCCTAACGTTTACAATCGAACACTAAAACAGCACAGCTTTGAGTATAAACAACGAATGCACGGGTTTTTTGGTGATTCCACGAACACCCATGCCATGCTTCATTTAGGCCAACGGTTCGCTGTGCTGGGGTGCTGTGTTTGGCTGGCTGGATGCGCCGGCCCAACCCCGCTTACGCCGTCAAACCAGCACCTGACGCCAAGCCCGGTGGTAGCCGGGCGGCCGCCCGATTTCGCGTTGTCGCCGCCAATGCCCAAGCCGCCACGCCCTAGTGAGCGCCAAGAGCTCTATAGCGTTGTCATGAGAGACGTGGCGGTGCAAGATCTTCTGTTTGCCCTTGCGCGTGACGCCAAACTCAATATCGACATCCATCCGGCTATCACGGGCGTGGTGACCATGAATGTGAGAGACCAGACCTTGGTTGAGATTTTGGATCGTATTGCGCGCCAGGTCGACCTGCGCTACGACATCAATGGCAAAAACCTGTCGATCCAGCCCGACTCGCCTTATTTGCGAAATTACCGGATCGACTACCCCAATATTCAACGGGAATCCAAATCAGCGATCGGCTCCAGCAGTTCTGTGGGAGGAGGCAGCACCTCCACCACATCCATCGACAACACGTCGTCCAACCGGTTCTGGGAGACCCTCAAGGCCAACCTGATTGATCTGTTGAGGGAAACCGACAAAATTGTCCCTGAAGGTGGGGCAAGTGTTGCCGCAGCCAATACGCCTGCGTCGGCCGCGGCACGCCCCGTCGCACCGGTAGCAGCAGTACCAGCTAATTCGCCGCTGGCAGCCGCCGCCGCCATTGCCGCGGCAAGCTCTGGTGCTGCGGCAATGGCGGCAACGACGTCTGGTCCTGCAGTGACAAGCAGCGCCACCCCCACAGCCGCCAGAAGCGTGTTCCGCGAAGCAGCCTCTGTGATCGCGAACCCTGAAACCGGCAACATCAGTGTCCGCGCCACGCAGAGCCAGCATGCCAAGGTCCGCGAATTTCTTGACCGAGTGCTCAGTTCAGCAAGGCGCCAGGTCCTGATCGAGGCAACCATCGTTGAGGTTGATCTCTCCAGCCAGTACCAGCAAGGGATCAACTGGTCCATACTGCAAACCGGTGGTGCCAACGCCGGGTCTGGTGTGTCGCTTACCCAGGCCAATTCAGTCAGCTCTTTGGCGGAGTTCACCTTCAAACAATTTCGCCTGTGGAATGGGGATACTGATTTGACAGCCATGCTGCGCATGCTTGAATCATTTGGCACGCTGCGCGTGCTTTCAAGTCCCAAGATTTCGGTGCTGAACAACCAAAGCAGCGTGCTCAAGGTTGTAGACAACAAGGTCTATTTCACCTTGACCGTCACGCCAGGCACAGCGGCGACCTCCACAACGCCTGCTACCGCGGCCACCTACTCCACAACAGCAACTACGGTTCCGATTGGCTTCTTGATGTCGGTCGTGCCGCAAATCAGTGAGGGAAACGAAATTACCCTCAACCTGCGCCCCACCATCAGCCGGATCACAGGCTATGTGAACGACCCCAACCCTGACCTGGCCAAGGCTGGCGTCTCCAACCGGGTACCCGAGGTACAGACGCGTGAAATGGAATCCATGATGCGGGTGCAGTCGGGTGACATCGCCATTTTGGGCGGCTTGATGCAAGACAGTCGCGACAAAACCTCGGACGAAATTCCCGGCCTGAACAACTTGCCGTCTATTGGCAACCTGTTCAAGTACCGCAACGAAACAAGCAAAAAATCGGAATTGGTGATCTTTTTACGACCCACGGTGCTGAGCGACGCCAGCCTGTCTGGCGATTTTCGGGACTACCGGGCCAATCTGCCGACCACCCTCGACGAGGGTCGCAGCAGTGGCGGCTTGATCACCTGGCCGCCGGCCAAGATGGCTCCATGAGTCTGCTGCTCGACGCTCTGAACCGCGCCAGCAAGGACAAGACCGCCGCCGAGGCGGCAGCGCAACCCAAGGCCGGTGGCGATTGGCCATCCATCGGTCTGGCGGTAATGCCCCCTGAGTCAACGCCAAGCAACCCATCGCTGCCGGTTCAGCAGCCCGAGCCGGCAAGCCCGGCGCCAGCGGCGAAACCATTGCAATTCCCGACGCTCGGCTTGAGCCTTGAGCCCGTATTGGCAGACCTGCCTCCAGATGGCTCGCCAGTGACGGAGGACCCCCCTGGTTCGGGACGCCCCATCGAGCCTACGCTGGACGACGAGCCACTTTTAGCGGCTTTCGACCGGGCAAAACCAACTGAATTTGAGCCGCCCCAATTTGTAGACCTGGCCTTAACGCCTAACATTGACCCTACGCCGCCGCCAGCACAACCCAAGCTCGTGCGCCCCCAGCCAGCACCGGAAACAGCGCCAGCGCCAGCGCCCAAGGTGCCTCCATCTGAAGAAAAATCACTCGCGCAGCCGGCCAGGCCAGCGCCGACCTCGAACTCAGCCCAATCCAGCAAGATAGCGCAAGGCATCATCCGTGCCAAAAAGGTCACTCGGGCCATCCGCACGCCGCAGCCCAGGTTACTGGCTTTAGGTGCTGTGGCGGGCCTACTGAGTGTCAGCGCACTCAGTGTGCTGATGGGTTGGGTTGATCCATTGGCGCTGCTAGGCCAGGGGTCGAACATCGGCCCTGTAGCAACGAATACGGCTCCGGCAATCGCTGAGCCTGCCTCGGTCGCTGTCGAGCCGACGGCCCGTCTGGCCGACGGGGCGTCGGCGCCTGCCACTAGCGTCGCAGCAAGCCCCGCGCCTCAGAGTAGGACTGCTGCTGCCTCTGCGGCGCCCAAGACAGGACGACGAGAACCGACGGGAACAGCCCTCGCCACCCCGACCGTGACGTCTTTACCATTGCAAGCCAGTCCTGCGCCTGCTACGGCGCCCCCCTCTGCTACGGAACCTGTTCCTGCTGCGGCTGCTATTTCTGCTACTGCGGTCCCCACTGCTTCTGCGCCAGTTCCGCCCATCCCCGTTAATGTCGCTGTCGCGCCGGCCAAACCGGCGTCTGGTCCAACCGTCGCCAGGCCAACACCCCGTGCTCGTCCGGCGCCGTCCCAAGCCAGATTGTCTGACTTACCCCAAATGCTGGTCACAGCACCCCTGGGGGCAAGCAGGCTGGAACTGGCCTACGCCGCGCTGACGCAAGGTCGCATGGCCGACGCCGCATCGGGCTACAAAGAAATACTGAAGGCCAACCCGGAAGAACGCGATGCGCTGCTGGGCTTGGCCTATGTGTCGCACCAAGAAGGCCGTGACGAAGAGGCACGCGATTACTATAAACGCGTGTTACGCCAAGAGCCGGGGAACCCAACGGCGCGGGCCGGGTTGCTCATCCAAAATCTCAGTAACGATGCTGAAGACGTGTCAGCAGGCTCGCGCGAAGTCGCTGAGCAGCATCCGGGCTCAGCGGCCGCGCAGTCCGTCCTGGGGCATAGCTTGGTCAGACAGGGGCGCCTGGCCGATGCCCAAATGGCCTTTCAGAGAGCCCACTTACTCGAACCCGCCGTGGCGCTGCACGCCTTCAATCTGGCGGTGGCGCTAGATCGGCTGAAAAGTCATGTTGTGGCCAGAACCTACTATGAACGCGCCCTATCGCTGTCCAAGCAGAGCGGCGGCGAACAGGCTAGTGGGCTTCCGCACGCCGTGGTGCAGCAACGCATTGCTGAGTTACGGCAGGCCACGTCATCCAATTCGCCTGCAGCCAATTAAACGTGGTAAAAATGGCAGGATGAATGTCCTAATCCCTGATTTGTCCACCCATAGTAGAGGCCTGGCCCCACCATGAGTGCTGTTCCGGCCACCCCAGCTCGACCCACCACCCCGAACGCGCCACCAGTGCGCTTAGGCGATCAACTCGTCTCACTGGGCTTGATCAGCAGCGATCAGCTCCGCATTGCGCTGATGGAGCAAAAGCAAACAGGCAAACCTCTCGGAGAGGCCCTGATGGCCTTGGGTTTCGCCACAGCCGAAGTGATGCGCAGTGCCCTGGCGGAAAACCTGGGTGAACAATCTATCAGCCTTAAAGGCATCGTTGCAGATGCCGAAGCTTTGGCACTGATACCGAAAGCGGTGGCCAAGCGACACTCCCTGTTCCCGGTCAGCCTCGTCAAACGAACCAATGAGCTGATCATCGCCACGGCCAACCCCAATGACATCGTGGCCGCCGATCAGATCAAAGCCATGCTGGGCAGTGGACCACGGCCAAGCTGGCGCTTGGGCAATGGTGCCGAAATCCAAAGTGCCATTGAACAATACTATGGTCACGAACTCTCTATCGACGGCATTCTGCAGGAGCTTGAGACCGGCAAAGTTGATATTGCCAGCATCGCACAAGAGTCGGAGGGCTACAGTCACCCCGTTGTCCGACTGATTGACTCCCTGCTGGCCGATGCCACGCTGCGTGGCGCCTCTGACATCCACTTTGAGCCAGAGCTGCAGTTTTTGCGGATTCGCTACCGAATAGACGGTGTGCTGCGGCAGGTACGGGTGCTGCACTTGCGCTATTGGTCGGCCATGGTCGTGCGGCTTAAGGTGATCGCCGGGATGAATATTGCAGAAACCCGTGCGCCCCAGGATGGTCACATTTCACTGTCGATCTCAGGCCGGCCGGTCGACTTCAGATCGGCCGCGCAACCGACCATCCACGGTGAGAATTTTGTGTTGCGAATTCTGGATCGCAAAAGCGGCATCATGCCGATCACCGGTCTGGGTTTGTCAGAGCCTAACTTCCACCTGTTGGAGCTGATGCTCTCCCGGCCTGAAGGTATCTTGCTGGTCACCGGTCCCACAGGCTCCGGGAAGACCACCACGCTTTACTCGGTGTTGGGGCATCTCAATAATGAAGGCGTCAATATCATGACGCTGGAAGACCCGGTGGAATACCCCTTGCCCGTCATTCGGCAAACATCAATTTCGGGTGCGGTGAAAATGGATTTTGCGGAGGGTATCCGCTCCATGATGCGCCAGGATCCAGACATTATTCTGGTGGGCGAAGTACGAGACCAGGAAACTGCCGAAATGGCCTTTCGGGCGGCAATGACTGGACACCAAGTGTTCACCACCCTGCACACCAATTCAGCGATTCGCTCCATCCCCCGTCTGATCGATCTGGGTATCAAGCCCGATGTGGTGGCCGGCAACGTCATTGGCATTGTGGCTCAGCGCCTGATCCGTACGCTGTGTCCGGCCTGCAAAGTGCCCGACTCACCCACGCCCGGGGAGGCCCAATTACTGGGGTATGCACAGGGTGCAACCGCCACGGTCTACCGCAAGGTGGGCTGTGCCAAGTGTGACCAGCAGGGCTACAAAGGCCGGCTATCGATCATGGAATTGCTCAAATTCGACGCAGGCTTGGACGAGTTGGTGACCCAGCGCGCCAGCCTAAAAGCCATGGCTGACTACCTGCACGCCAAAGGCTTTGTGCCCATGGCCCAGGATGGTTTGAGGCGGGTCCGTGAAGGACACACCACCATTGAGGAGGTCGGCCGTGTTGTGGACCTGACCGACATGGTGCTCTGATGCCGCTGTACAAATACAGAGCCAGCACCGAAACCGGGCAGATGAACAAGGGGCAGATTGAAGCCCTGAACGAGTTTGATCTGGAGGCGCAACTCAAGAATATCGGCTTGCTGCTGGTGTCAGCCCAAGCGCAAAAATCCAAGAAGCGCATTGTCAAGAGCCTGCCTCAGAGGGAGATCATTGACTTTTTATTCCAGCTTGAAATGCTCATTCGCGCTGGGGTGCCGCTCTTGTCCTGCCTGAGTGACATGCGTGACGAAGCCGAAACAGACAACAGCCGCGAACTGGCGGGTGGTCTCACTGAAAAAATTGAAGCCGGCGCCACGTTTGGTGATGCGATTGAATCCTATCCTGGCATTTTTTCACCGACCGTGGTTAGCCTGGTACGCGCCGGCGAGGCAACCGGGCAACTCCCGGATGTCCTCAAAGAATTGGTCCGCTCGCTGAAATGGCAGGACGAGATGTCGGCGCAGACCACAAAGATGCTGATGTACCCAAGCTTCATGATCGTCGTGATCGGTGGTGTGGTCTTTTTCCTCATGATTTACTTGGTCCCACAACTGATCGGCTTCATGACCAGCACGGGCAAACCATTACCCTTGCAGACTAAATTGCTGATTGGCCTGTCGGGGTTCATCATCAACTACTGGTGGGCGATTCTGGTGGTACCGACCGTGCTGGTTGGGGTTGTCAGCACACTGGCCGCTTCGTCACCCAAAGTGCTGTTTCAGTTGCATCGACTACAGCTCGGCCTGCCCTATGTTGGCGATGTCATCAAGAAAATGATTCTCGCCCGATTTGCCGATACGTTCGCCCTGATGTACCGCACCGGTGTACCCATGATTGACGGACTGGTTTACTGCCAAGATGTCTCGAGCAACCTGGTCATCAAACAGGCGATTACACGCGCCCGCGAACGGGTCATGACGGGCACAGCACTTTCCGAGAGTTTCGCCTTAGAGCGGCTATTCCCCAGCCTGGTTCTGCGTATGCTGAAAGTGGGCGAATCCACAGGTGGCCTCGACACCGCCCTGAACAACATCAGTTACTACTACACCCGGGATATTAATGAGTCTGTGGGCAAGGTACAGGCGATGATAGAACCCGCTTTGACGGTGGCGATGGGGATCATACTGGGATGGATCATGGTCGCCGTGCTGGGGCCGATCTACGACACGATCTCGACCATGAAGTAAGTGGATGAC
>CAXNFT010000037.1:0-14786 GCA_964201255.1 Rhodoferax sp. | reverse complement strand
CCCTGCACACAGACCCAGACCAGGGTCAGGCTAGGCCACCATGGGCTTACCACAGGCACAGCCTGATCGCGCCCGCCAGAGCGATGCGTGCGCCAGGCCGCTAGCGTTACGACCAGGATCAGCGCACCAACGCCAGTGGCCAGATAACGATGGATCATCTCAATCCAGGCCTTGCCGTGCGTGACCGGACCAGTGGGCATCGCACTTTGGGCGGCTGCAATGGGCGCATGGGCGGCGAGGGGGCTGGCCTGGCCGTAGCAACCAGGCCAGTCTGGGCAGCCCAGGCCCGAGTCCGTCAGCCGCGTGAAGGCGCCAAACATGATCAGGTCAAAGGTCAGGAACAAGGTCAGCAAGGTCAGCGCCTGCTGGCGCCGCCACGGGCTGGCGTGCCGCTGCCGCCGCCAGACCCAGAGCACCGGACCAAGCGCAAGCAGCAGGCCTACGCCCATCAGAGCCAGCAGGGGTGACAAATCGTAAGCGGGCTGCACGGCAATTGACTCACTGAGCCGGCGCACGGCCGGGCTGGTCCCAAAATGCCGAGGCGCGCAGCAGGCGTTCGAGATCTCGTTTGGCACGCGGTGCCGATGCACGGTCCAGATCAGCCGGAAAACGGAGCATCCAATTTCCCATGGGGTCAACCACATAGAGGTGCTGCTCAATGCGCTTGCCTGAACTGGGCGTCAACCAGGCGGCCAAGTCTGGGGCCGCAAGACGCAGGACCGTGGCCCCCTTGAGCGCGGGCACCAAGGCATCTGCAACGGGCGTCTGATCAGCAATCAGCCAGACCCAATCCAACCGGTCTTTCTCTTTGCCCAAACCCTCTCGCAGCTGACGCTGCAAATACAAATGCTCGGCACAGGCCGCATCACATGCGCCGCCGGCCACGCTGACCAGCAACCACTGCCCTTTCAGCGTGTTGAGGGGTGTCTGCCGGCCATCCAGAGCGGTGGCGGCCAACGCCGGCAAGGGGCGTTGTGGATCCACCAGTTCCCCAAACACACGGCGGGCTTCAGGTCGGATGAAGTAATAGGTGACATAAGACGCCACCACCGGCGCGGCGCAAGCCAGCAACACCGCGAGCATGGTCCAGCGACCACGGCCAGTGCGATGCGATTGCGCCATGGCCTGGCCCGGCACCGGTACGTCGTGCACCGTCAGGCCCAGCGGGTAGTCATCGCCGGGGTTTAAATTTTTTGACAATTTGGAACCAGACATAAAGAATTGCAAACAGCCCGCTCAGGCCAAACCACTGGGCCGCATAGCCGTAGTGCTTGTCCACCCCGGTGGCGGGCTGCGACCAGTCACGCTGCAGGCCGTCCGCCTGGACCCCGACTTGCTGAACTGATACTGGCAAAAAGCTCAGGCCACTTTCTTTCTCGAACGCTGTCATATTCAGATTTTGCCGTATGCGCCCCGCCTGCGGGTCACCCAGCTCGTATAACTTGGACGGCGGCGGGGCAATGCGCCCGGTAACGGTCACGGTGCCGGCCGGCGTGTCGAGCACCGGCAGGCTGCTTCGATCCAAAAAATTGCGTTGCACCCAGCCACGTTGCACCAGCACCACGGCTGGGCTGTCGGTCAGCGCCAATGGCGTCACGACAAAGAGCCCGGGCTTGGCGTTCATCTGCCGGTTATCCAGGAATACGGTGTGCTCGGGCAACCAACGGCCGTGCAGCAACACCGGGCGGTGCATGACGTCAGTGCGATGTGCACGCCCCGCAAACTCAAGGCCTGACAGTGCAGGTTGAATTGCCTGGTTGGCGATGGCGGCGGCCAGTGCCACTTTGTCTGCAGCCCGGGACAACTGCCATTTGCCAAGCCCGATAGTGAGCGCAACCGCCAGCCCAGCGGCAAGCGTTATCAGCCAAAACCGACGCGCTGCATTCACTGGATAATACCCAGCATGAAATACCTCGTCCTGATTGCCTTCCTTGCCATCCTCGCCAGCCTTGGGTCGGCGCTGTATTTCATGCTCAGACAGGGGGCGAAAGGCAACAAGATGGCCTTGGCGCTGGGCATGCGGGTTGGCATTTCCATCCTCTTGTTTGGTTGCATACTGGCCGCCTGGAAGCTTGGCTACATCCACCCAACAGGCATTGCTGCCGGCCAATAGTATTGACAAACTCGTTCAGACAACACTACCGTGAATCAAAAAGGCACCGCGCACGGTGCCTTTTTTCATATGCGATGCGAGGGTCAAAGCCAGTAAACCAAGATGTACAAACCCAACCAGACCACGTCGACGAAATGCCAATACCAGGCCGCACCCTCAAAGCCGAAATGCTTGTCAGCAGTGAAGTGGCCTTTTTGCAGCCGCAGCGTGATGAACAGCAGCATCAGCATACCAATGAAAACGTGAAAACCATGGAAGCCGGTCAGCATGTAAAAGGTGGAGCCGTACACACCGGAGCTGAGCTTGAGGTTGAGGTCGACATAAGCGTGGTAGTACTCGTAGCCCTGCACAAACAGAAACACCACGCCTAGAATGACAGTGAGCCACATGAACGCAATGGTCCTGGCGCGTTTGCCTTCAATCAAGGCATGGTGAGCGATGGTCAATGTCACGCCTGAACTCAGCAGCAATGCCGTGTTGATGGTCGGAAGCCAAAACGGCGTCATGGTCGTGAAAGGCTCAACGATCCCAGCGGGCGAGCCCGTCACACCGGCTGCCAAACTTGGCCATACCGACTTGAAATCGGGCCACAGCAAGGCATGTTCCAAATTACCAAGTTCAGGCACAGAGTGTGCACGAACCCACCACAAAGCACTGAAGAATGCGCCAAAGAACATCACCTCTGAGAAGATGAACCAGCTCATGCTCCAGCGGAACGACAAGTCGATCTTGCGCCCGTACTGTCCGCTTTCGCTTTCACCAATAGCCTGGCTAAACCACTGGTACAACACACCTAGGAACCAGACCATGCCAATTGCTAGGGAATACTTACCCCACTCGATGCCGTTGATCCACTGCCCTGCGCCCAAGATGACGAAAAAAAGACCCAGAGCCGCCAAGGCCGGATGTCGCGACGGGCTGGGTACAAAGTAATACGGCGTTGTTCCGTGGGTTGTCGAACTCATGTCAGTTCCATTCCTTCCAGTTCTCTTCTATCCATTGCGGCGAGGGCAGTGCCTTATTTGGCAACCACCCAATTCACCAAAATCACCAAACTAACGACAAAAAGGGCCGCGGCTGCGATGCCTACCCCAATGATATGGAACGGGTTAACCCGAGCCATGTCTTCCTGCGATTCACTACCCTTGCGAATCCCTAAAAACGACCAAGCTACCACGCGCACACTACGCCAGAGGGATGCTGCGCCTGCCTTGGCGCCGCCACTCACGTACCGGCTCCCGAAACAAGGTGCGGCTTGGCGTCAGCCACCGGTGCAGGCGGCGTCTTGCCACCCACTTCGAAAAATGTGTAGGACAGGGTAATGGTGCGCACATCCTTTGAGAGCTTGGGGTCGATGACGAACACCACCGGCCAAGACTTTTTCTCACCCGGCTCCAGCGTGTACTGGCTAAAGCAAAAACATTCCAGCTTGTTGAAATGTGCACCAGCCTGCTGCGGCGCGTAGCTCGGAATGGCCTGGGCCGCCATACGCCGGTTTTGCACGTTCTGGAACTCGTACATCACGGTGGCCATCTCGCCCGGATGCACCTGCAGAGACCGCTGCGCCGGTTTGAACTCCCAGGGTCCTCGCGCATTGGCGTCAAACTCGACCGTGATGGTGCGGCTGGTGTCCACCTGGGTATTGGCCGGCGTGTTGGCGGTAGCGCCAGGAATGTTACGGTCACCCAATGCCAGTATGTTGATGCCAGTCATCTCACATATCGCCTTGTAGAGCGGCACCAGTGCATAACCAAAAGCAAACATACCAGCGGTCACGACTACCAACTTCCCCAGCATCCTGATATTGGCGCGGTACAAACCCATGCTTACTTGCCGAGCAAGACCATTTTGACCATAAAACCAATGAAGAACACCAGAGCAATCGAGGCCAGAATCAGGCCTGTGCGCAGGTTGGCTTTTTTTTGCTCAGGAGTCATAGTGCAGGTGCTCAGCGAGGGATCAGCCAATGACCTTGTTGGCCGCAGCGTTCAAGCGAGGCGGCGTCTCAAAGGTGTGGAAAGGCGCAGGCGAGGGAACTTCCCACTCCAGGCCTTCAGCCCCTTCCCACGGGCTTTGAGGGGCTTTCTCGCCCTTACCCATCATGCCGGGCAGCACAATATAGAAGAAGAAATAGACTTGGGCGAGACCAAAGGCAAAACCGCCAACGGAGGCAAGCGCATTGAAATCGGCGAACTGCATCGGATAGTCGGCATAGCGGCGAGGCATGCCAGCTAGGCCGAGGAAGTGCATGGGGAAGAAGGTCACGTTAAAGGCAATCAGCGACCACCAGAAATGGATCTTGCCGCGGGTCTCGTCGTACATGACGCCGGTCCATTTGGGGCTCCAGTAGTAGTAGCCGGCAAACATGGCATACAGTGAACCCGCGACCAGCACATAGTGGAAGTGGGCCACCACGTAGTAGGTATCCTGCAACTGGATATCGATCGGCGCCATGGCCAGGATCAGTCCTGTGAAGCCGCCCATGGTGAACACAAAGATGAAGCCGACGGCGAACAGCATGGGCGTCTCAAAGGTCATTGAACCCTGCCACATGGTGGCGATCCAGTTGAAAATTTTCACGGCGGTGGGCACCGCGATCAGCATGGTGGCGTACATGAAAAACAGCTGGCCGGTCACGGGCATACCCGTGGTGAACATATGGTGCGCCCAGACAATGAACGACAAAATCGCGATGCTGGACGTGGCATAAACCATAGAGGAATAACCGAACAGCTTCTTGCGAGCAAAAGCGGGCACGATCTGACTGATGATGCCAAAAGCCGGCAAAATCATGATGTACACCTCAGGGTGACCGAAGAACCAGAAGATGTGCTGGTACATCACCGGGTCACCGCCGCCAGCGGGGTTGAAGAAACTGGTTCCGAAGTGACGGTCGGTCAGCGTCATGGTGATGGCACCAGCCAAAACGGGCATGACTGCGATCAACAAGTAGGCCGTGATCAGCCAGGTCCATGAAAACATCGGCATTTTCATCAGGGTCATGCCGGGCGCCCGCATGTTAAGAATGGTGACGATGATGTTGATGGAGCCCATGATCGACGACGCGCCCAGCACGTGCAAAGCAAAAATGCCGGCATCCATGCTCGGGCCCATCTGCAGGGTCAGCGGTGCATACAGTGTCCAACCCGCAGCTGGCGCCCCCCCGGGCATGAAGAACGAGCCCATAAGAGTCAGTCCGGCCGGAATCATGAGCCAGAACGAGAAGTTGTTCATGCGGGCAAAGGCCATGTCGGCCGCACCGATCTGAAGTGGAATCATCCAGTTCGCAAATCCCACAAAGCCCGGCATGATGGCGCCAAACACCATGATCAGGCCATGCATGGTGGTGAGCTGGTTGAACAACTCCGGATTCACCAGTTGCAGGCCGGGCTGGAACAGTTCCGCCCGAATCAGCAAAGCCAGGACGCCACCCACAATCAGCATGGTAAAGCTGAACAGCAGATAGAGCGTGCCGATGTCCTTGTGGTTGGTGGCATAGACCCAACGCCGCCAGCCGCTCGGGGCATGGTCGTGGTGGTCATCGTGGGCGTGGTCGTGGTGGTCTAGAACGGCACTCATGCTGATTTCCTTGTCAATACTTGAATCTGGGGACGGCGGTCTACTTGCGCGCCGCGGTCACATCGGCCGGCTGCACCACCTGGCCGGTCTTGTTGGACCAATTGTTTTTGGTGAAGGTGATGACAGCGGCGATTTCCGTGTCGCTGAGCTGCTTCCACGCAGGCATGGCCCCGTTGTTCTGACCATTGAGCAGAATTGCAATCAGCTTGGCCGCTTCAGCATCAAGCACCACGGCCGCGCCATCAAGCGCTTTGATCGGGCCGGCTCCCTTGCCGCTGGCCTGATGGCAGGCAGCGCAGTTGGCGGCGTAGACTTTTTCCCCGCGCTGAGTGATATCCGCAGCCGTCCAAACTTTGCTTGGGTCGTCGGCTTTAGCGGCAATTTTTTTCCTCTCGCCCGCGACCCAGGCAGAGTAGTCCTCGGCAGACACCACCCTCACGTGAATCGGCATATAAGCATGTTCTTTGCCGCACAGTTCTACACACTGGCCATGATAGTCACCAATTTTCTCTGCACGGAACCAAGTATCACGCACAAAACCAGGGATGGCATCTTGCTTGATCCCGAACGACGGCACCATAAAGGCATGGATTACATCGTTGGCGGTGGTAATGATGCGCACCTTTTTGTTCACCGGCACAACCATCGGGTTGTCCACCTTGAGCAGGTAGTCATCCATCACCACGCCGGCCTTGGGGCCGCCGTTGTTGGACAACTCCCGGTGAGCAGCGTCTAAAGCTGAAATGAAACCGATGCCCTCGCCCTCGCCCTTGATGTAGTCGTAACCCCATTTCCACTGCATGCCCGTCGCTTTGATGGTCAGGTCAGCGTTGGTGGTGTCTTTCATGGCCACGACCACTTTGGTGGCTGGCAGTGCCATCAGGATGACGATGATGAAGGGCACGATGGTCCAGATGACCTCGACCGTGACCGACTCATGAAAATTGGCAGACTTGTGGCCGACGGACTTGCGGTGTTTCCAGATCGAATAAAACATGACCGCGAACACCGCAAGGAAGATCACGGTGCACAGAATGAGCATGAACCAATGCAGCCAGGCCTGCTCTTCGGCAATTTTGGTAACGGCAGGGTGCAAATTAAGTTGCCTTACAGCCGGGCCGCCCGGCAAATCATTGACCGCGTGGGCAGTGGTCACCGCCACCGAACCAGCCCAGGCACTAGCTGTCAGCAAAACAGTCGCTGCCTTGTTGGAGATGCTTTTCTTCATGTTCACTTCTTCTTTGCCTAAAAATAACCCGATCCGCCGCGCGTCTGAACGACCGCTCATGCTCCTCGCAACGCCATTCGTATTTCCTTGGCCAAGAGGGGGCGAAGCTCAGGACGGACATATCGCCCGACCTGAATCGATTGCCCCTGAGCCGAAACCTCAATCAGCGAGTTGTCGCCCTGCTTTGGCTCTACCCTGACCCATTCGCGTCGAAACTCCATCCGCTCGACCTTGCCACCCTGCTCGAGCTCTACCACCAAATGCCGATCTCGCAAGGAAATCTGTTCACGGTCAGCCGCGTGCCGTGCGTAAACCAAAAAGCCGACGCCGACCGCCAGCAACTCCAGCCAAGCGAACGGCATAACCAGCAGCGCACCCTGAACCCAAAAGCCTGTCGCTATACCTAAGGAGACCACGCACAGCGAAAGATAAAACCAGCCTAGCTGGGACGGCGTAACCGCGCAATTCCGGCGCAAAAACCAGTCAATTCCCTGACCATGTACCGTTGCGAATCGAAATACTATGTTTGCCACTGGACGACCCGCTCAATCCTTTTTCACATCAGCCAGCCGAGCTGCAGGCATGATTTCAAGTTGTTAAAAACAGATTTCATTGTAGCCGACGGCATCTAACGCCTCTGGCCTCAAGGGGCTCTTGTTGACAGGCCGAGCTGACGGTTTTTTGCAGCGCGCAAGCTGTCTTTCATCTGCTCAAGAGAAAGAACAGTCTCAGGACGGACCGCAAGTCGAGGCACCGGCTTGAAGGCGTGACCATAGATCACTTCAAACTCAAGTTCTAACGGCTCTTTTGCCAATATGGCCATGAATTGCCGCAACCATTGCCTGCCTCTCAGACTGGCAAAGCGATTGAGGTGCAAATTACGCCCTAGGCCGCGGAGTTCTTCCAACAAACGTTCTGGCGACTGGAAGGTCAGGGTAATCCGCTCCATATCCATCACCGGCTCGGCAAAACCCGCCGCCACCAGCATGTCACCCCAGTCGTGCATATCTGTAAATTCGTGTGACGGCGTCGGCCAGCCCAAGCCCCGGTAGTGTTCGCGCAATCGGGCCAGGGTGTCCGGACCCAAGCAGGAAAACATCAGGAAACCACCAGTTGCCAGGGCGCGGTGCCACTGCCCCATCAATTCTTGCGGGTCTGGCGCCATGTGCAGCGCCATATTGGCCCACAGCATCTGCACCGATGCCGCGTCAGGCGGCTGAAACTGGATGGATTGGCCCGTCCAGCGCGCAGGGTTCCACCATGGCTTGGTCAACAGGGCATTTGCATAGTCGCTATGGGACGGGATCGGCTCCGTCACCACGCAAGCCGCCTGGGGATACCGACGGGCGAGCAAGTCATGCGCCTGCAGCCCACCGTTGACAGGTTGCCAATGGGCCCAGTTTTGGGGCTTGAGTTTGATCAAAGCCAGTCGCTCCTCCATGCGCCGTGCCACTTCTTCGTGCAGCCATGGCGAGGGGCCTGGTGATCGGCCAGCCCAACGTTGGGCCGCTTGGGGATCTATGGTGGGTGGGCGCTGGGTCGACATAGCGGGTGGGTTCAGCCAGAGTATATTGATCGCCATGATGGCAAGACTGTTGCAGGGACTATCGGCGCGGCTGCCCAGCCAGTGTCTGGTTTGCCATGCCTGGCCAGCGCAAGCCGTCTGCGAGGCCTGTGTCGGCCAATTTGCGCAGCCCATGCCGCGCTGCCGTACCTGTGCCATCCCAGTTGTGCCGGGCATTGACCAGTGTGGTGCTTGCGTTCGCCAGAACCCGCCACTTGACGCTTGCTTTGCAGCAGTTGCCTACGCCTACCCCTGGTCAGGCCTGGTGATCAACTTCAAGTTTCATGCCCAACCGGGGCTAGCCGCCAGTTTAGCCCTGCTTCTACGCAGCGCGCCTTGGGTCGAGCCTGCTCTGGACAGCGCGGATATCGTGCTTCCAATGCCACTGTCGCGCGAGCGTTTGCTGGCACGCGGTTTTAACCAGGCGTTGCTGTTGGCCAAACACTTGGCGCCAGATAAATCCGACGGCAGCATGCTGCTGCGCCTGCGGGACACCCCGGCGCAACGAACACTGGGGCGGGCGGAGCGCTTGATCAGCCTGACGGGCGCCTTTGTCGTGGAGCCGCTGGCGGTCGAGCAACTTCGTGGTGCCCGAGTGGTGCTGATTGACGACGTCATGACCAGCGGAGCGACTCTCTTTGCGGCCGCGCGGACTGTGCGTCAGGCCGGGGCGGGCCACATCACAGGGCTTGTCATCGCGCGCACGCCCAATGACTGAGCAACGGCCACAATTCAGCCCATGTTTAACATTGTTCTGGTTGAGCCCGAGATTCCGCCCAACACCGGCAACATCATCCGGTTGGCTGCCAACACGGGCAGCGCACTGCATTTGGTGGGGCCGCTGGGCTTCTCTATGGACGACCGCCAACTGCGTCGTGCGGGTCTGGACTATCACGAGTACGCGCAAATTCATGAACACGCCAGCTGGGAGGCCTTCTTGGCGACGGCACGCCCGGCACCAGGCCGCCTGTTTGGCCTGACCACACGGGCTCAACGGACAGTTTATGAACACCGGTTTGCACCAGGTGATTGGCTGGTTTTTGGCGCCGAGACCCGGGGTCTTAGCGAGGCGTTGCGCCAATCACTGGGCGCTACCAGCTGCCTGCGGTTACCAATGATGGCCGGTCAGCGCAGTCTCAACCTGTCAAACGCAGTGGCGGTCACAGTCTTTGAAGCTTGGCGCCAGCAAGGCTTTTCCTTGGCCGGCCATGCGGATCCCCCGTCTCAAGGATAGCGTCGGGCGATTGATTCGGCGACGCACACTGGCTTGGCCACGCCCTCTCGCTCGACGGCCACAGACCAGACCATCTGAAACCCGTTTTGCTCGATGGGTTCGCTTTGCAGCAGGGTCAAGCGCGCCCGCAAGCGACTGGCAACCGGGACCGGCGCCGTGAAGCGCACCCGGTTCAAGCCGTAGTTCACGCCCATGCGGGTTTCCACCACGTGCAAGGCCGATTCAAAAAATGAGGGAATCAACGACAGTGTCAGGAACCCGTGGGCGATCGTGCTACCAAAGGGCCCGGCTTGAGCGCGCTCCTGATCCACATGGATCCACTGATGGTCACCCGTGGCTTGGGCAAACTGATCGATCCGCTCCTGGGTGATGCTGATCCAATCACTGATAGCGACCTCCTGTCCGACAAGGGCAGAGAGTTCAGACAGGGTTTGAAAGGTTTTCATGTCATGACTGTAGCAGGCGCTTGCCGATCAAGCATCCAGCCAATCGCAGATCGGCTGCCACTGGGCAAGATCTTTTTCAACCCGCTGCGGCGCGAGGTCAAACAGCGTCAAACCACGCGCAGCAAGGTGAACATAGTTTTGCGTGTCACGCAGATGCCCGAGTACCGGAATGCCCAAAGTCGCCACAAATTCCTGCAGCTTGTCCGCTGCGATGGTACGCGCATCAACCCGCATGCCGACCAAGGCGATTTGTAAACGGTCATGATGACGATGCTGCTGCAAATGGTCTAGGAATGCCCTTGTGGCGAAAATGTCGAACACACTTGGCTGTAGTGGCACCAGCACCTTGTCGGCCATTTTGAACACATCCTTGAAGTCTCGACCATCAAAGCCGGCGGGCGTGTCCAGCACAGCCCGATCGCTCGCTTTTGGCGGTTTGACAATCCGGTCGGCATTGATGTCCCATGCATCTATGAGCCTGGCAGCCGGCGTACGCAGGCCAAGCCACAAACGCGAGGACTGTTGGCGATCGATATCTCCCAGCACCACGGAATGCCCTTTCGACGCGTAATAGCCGGCAACGTGGGTCGCCAAGGTCGATTTACCCACGCCGCCCTTTGGATTGGCCACAACAATCACTGACATAACAGACCTCCTGAGTGAAAACCCAGCGCCATGGTAGCGCTTGGGTCAAGCATGCACTAGTGCAGGGCGTCCCAGACCAGCTTGCTGCCGGTCAGAAACATGCCCATGTAAACCAGACGATAGAAAAGCTGAGGTTGGATGAGTCGCGCCAAGCGTACGCCAATCAGCACACCCACAGGCGCCAAGGGCAACAACACCAGTGAAGTCGCCAGGTTACGCATATCAAGCAGGCCAAGCCAAGCATAGGGCAGCCACTTGGAGAGGTTTATAAAGAAAAAGAAAAAAGCCATGGTTGCAGTAAATCGGATCGGCGGCAAGCGCAACGGGATCATGTAGGCATTGATCGGTGGCCCGCCGGCGTGGGCAATAAAACTCGTGAAACCGGATGTGATTGTAAGTATGGCGCCCAGCCAGCGCGGTGGCGGCGCGCTGTCCGGCCGCGGCGGAAACAGCAGGCGCTGGGCCAGAAACAGCAGGGTGAACACCCCCACTACCCCGGCCACCATGTGCGCGTCGAGCACTTTGAACAGCAATGCGCCAATCACGATACCCAGCAGACCGAATGGCAAGAGAAAGCGCAGCAGGCGCAGGTCCAGGTCTTTGCGAAAGGCCGCCATGCCCATCACATCCATCACCAGCAGCACCGGCATCAGGATTGCGGCCGCCTGCGGCACGGTGACCGCCAAAGCCATCATGGGCACCGCGAGCGAGCCAAAGCCAGCGCCAAAGCCACTTTTACTCACGCCCAGCAGTAACACGGCGGGAATCGTGACCG
This sequence comes from Rhodoferax sp., assembly GCA_964201255.1. Classification (GTDB taxonomy): domain Bacteria; phylum Pseudomonadota; class Gammaproteobacteria; order Burkholderiales; family Burkholderiaceae_C; genus Rhodoferax. The sequence continues at coordinate 3,202 of CAXNFT010000037.1, read as the reverse complement.
CATAAAAATACGGGTCGACTATCAGCGAAAACGGCATAGGGGTGACTGGCTCAGGAATGGGGTCAGCGTAAGGGGCAGACCATGTGAACTTTGGCAAGCAGGCATCCGTCCACCTTGACCGCCCTGGGCATGACACCGCAGACGATAAAGCCGCAGCGCCTGCACCAGAGCCAATCCCAGGAAAACGTCGTGCGGTCGTTGCTCGTCAGGCTTCAACCTTTGCTCGGACCAGCTCAGCGGACGCGCGGCCTCCTCCGCCGCACTCGAGGTAAAAGCCGCTGGGTGTTCGGCCAAAACCCGCAAGCGCAAGGCCTGGTAAGCGGTGGCATCGCCAGCAAGCAGCGGTCCGATGCTCGGTGCGGGCAGGGTGATCAAGGCAGTCAAAGCAAGGTAATGGGCGGGGCGCTCCCAAGATTGTCGCCGTTCGTCGACTTGCGGCGCCGTTGCGCGGTGACACCTGCCCACAATTAGCGACAATAACAGCCATTATGTTTTCGCCCTCCCAAGCCGATGTCCGTCAGTTTTTCTGTTCGGTCTACGCCAAGGCCCTCGCCCAACAACCATTGGAAGCGATCGAAACAATTGCCAGCCTGTGGATCGAAGAGCACCCGGAGTACCACGCCGATCTGGATGATGTGCAATCCGCTCTGGCGAGTATGCAAGAGGCCCGGGATGGACGTGACAACCCATTCCTGCATCTGTCCATGCATCTATCGATCAGTGAACAGTGCAGTATCGACCAGCCACGCGGCATTCGGCAGGCGCTTGAATTGTTGACGCACCGGCGCGACTCCCTGCACTTGGCCCACCACGAGGCGATGGATTGCCTGGGGCAGATGATCTGGGAAAGCCAACGCGCTGGCAGACCACCCGACGGCGCTGCCTATATCGCCTGCGTGCAGCAGCAGGCCACCCGAGATTGACCATGACGCACCTTGATCACACCGTCGCGCTGGAATCCAGGCTACGAATCGAACTGGCTGTTGCTTTTCGCTGGGCCGCTCGGCTGGGCTTACATGAACCCATCGCTAACCATTTCAGCGTGGCGCTTTCTGGCACTGGGCGACAATTTTTACTTAACCCGGTTGGGCGGCACTTCTCGCGCATGCGCGCCAGCGAACTGCTGCGCCTGGATATTGATCAACCCCAGAGCGACAGTGGGCCCGAGGCGCCTGACCCAAGGGCCTCGCATTTACACGCCGAACTTCACCAACGCCTGCCGGTTTTACCGACGCATCGCCTATGACCTGGGCTATGCGGGCAGGCCGCTGGCCCTGCTTCCCGACAACGTGGCCGCACTGACCTGCGCGCAATGAAAGACTTACCCGACCTGTTTCTCTGAGTTACACCTTAAAAAGCGCATGGCTATATTGGACACGGAAACACCCAGCTGCGAGACCTGAGTGCCCTGAATTCAGCGGAACTTGGCCTGAGGCACGGTTTTAAGGTCGCCCGGCAAGGCGCTTATGTAGTTTGCCAGTTCCTTCAGTTCGGCATTCGAGAACTGTTTGGCAATACCACCCATGACGCCGTTAGAACGCCCGACTTTGGCATTGTTGTCCGTTTTGTAGGACTTTAGGGCTACCAGCAGGTAGTCGCCATACTGACCCGCAATTTTGGGGTAGCTAGGATCAATCGGCTTACTGAAATTATCGCCATGGCACGAGACACAGGCCCCCTTCTTGACCAGCTCTACAGCCTTGGCAGAGCCATCGACCGCCTTGACCGGCACCATCGCGCCGTCAACCTTGCCATGGGATTCATAGTAGGCTGCCAAGTTGGCCATATCCTGGTCGCTCAGGTTGTCAGCAACACCACGCATGGTCGGGTGCTTGCGATCGCCTTTTTTATAGGCACTGAGGGCCGAAACGATGTACTTGGCCCCCTGGCCAGAGATCTTGGGTACCTTGTAGATCTCAGGAAAGCTGGCCTGGTAGCCCTGGATGCCGTGGCAGCCAATGCACATCGCTATCTTTTTCTCTCCGGCCTTCGCGTCACCCTTGACCTCCTGGGCATGGACTGAGGAGGCCGTCGCACAAGCGACAAGCAGGACTGACAGCAAGGACAGGGATTTAATCATTTTGGGAGGACAATCGACCGGTGTTTGAGATAAAACAGCCCCTCATTATATCGGCCACCAACCCCTGTTACCGGCGCTCAGCGCCTGTCAAGCTACCACCATGAAATTCCAAGGTACTCCCAACTACGTCGCCACCCAGGATTTGATGTTGTCCGTGAATGCGGCCATCACCCTTCAACGACCACTGCTGGTCAAAGGCGAGCCTGGCACTGGCAAAACCATGCTGGCTGAAGAAGTCGCCAGTGCGCTCAAAATGCCACTGTTGCAGTGGCACATCAAGTCCACCACCACGGCGCAGCAAGGCCTTTACGAGTATGACGCGGTGAGCCGCTTGCGGGACTCTCAACTGGCTGATCTGGACGGTGGGGAGCGAGTCAAAGACATTCACAACTACATCCTCAAGGGTGTGCTGTGGCAGGCTTTCACAGCAGAAGAGCCGGTCGCGCTGCTGATCGATGAGATCGACAAGGCAGACATCGAATTTCCGAACGACCTGCTGCGTGAGATCGACCGCATGGAGTTCTACTGTTACGAGACCCGCGAGTTGATTCGTGCCAAGAACCGACCCGTGGTCTTTATCACCTCCAACAACGAGAAAGAACTGCCGGACGCCTTTTTGCGGCGCTGCTTTTTCCATTACATCAAGTTTCCTGACGCCGCCACCATGACAACCATTGTGGACGTGCATTTCCCCAGCCTGAAGAAGGAGCTGCTGACTGCGGCCATGAAAACCTTCTACGACGTCCGCAACCTGCCCGGTCTGAAAAAGAAGCCCTCAACCAGCGAATTGCTGGACTGGCTGAAACTGTTACTGGCCGAAGACATTCCGCTGGAAGCGCTACAGACCAAGGACGACAAGGTCGCGGTGCCGCCACTGGTCGGTGCCCTGCTGAAGAACGAGCAAGACGTGACCTTGTTTGAAAAGCTGGTGTTCATGCAGCGCCACAACCGCTGAAGCCCCGATCGTGAATCCCTTGCTTGTTGAAGGCCTGTCAGATGCCGTTGGCTTTGTTGGCGGGGCGCTTGCGGCGTTCTGGCTGGCCAAACTGGCCGGCTTCGACCTGATGACGCCAGGCTACGGCAATGAAAGTCTGGTGGCGATCGTGGCTGTGGGCCTAGGCG
>CAXNFT010000036.1:0-15256 GCA_964201255.1 Rhodoferax sp. | reverse complement strand
GTCAAAGTTGAATATGCGCCTCCACTGCGTAATTATTTGGAAAATAATGTCTACTCTAAGCCTGGCGGCAGACTGGGCTACTTCGCTGGCCGTTCTACGGGTCCTGAGCGCATGCAAGTTCTGCTGCAGGTAGGCGCCAGTGCACGTGAGCGTTTGAAAGAAGCAGCGGCTCAATTGTGGAATGTTCCACGGTCTGAGCTGACTGTGAAGAGTGGTGTCATCACTCACGCAAAATCCAAACGATCAGTAGGCTACGGTGATGTGGTGGACAAAGCGGCAACGATCGCTCTGTCATCTGAACCCGCCATCAAGGATTCCAAAGATTGGTGGTTTTTGGGGAAAGCCTCTCCGGCTAAATTGCAATTGCCATTGATCACCAACGGTTCGGCTGTCTACGGCATTGACGTGATCCTGCCTGGCATGGTCTACGCAGCATTGTTACAGTCACCCGTTCACGGTGGAACGCTCAAAAGCTATGACTTTGAAAAAATCAAGGGCATGCCTGGCGTTTTAGGTGTGGCCGTGGTGGATCCTTCGGAGCCCCGTGCCGCGATTGACCCTAAGTTACCTCCTTTCCCTCTAGGCTTGTCTGCGCCACAAAGCGCCATTGCGGTCGTTGCTGAGCATTATTGGCAGGCCAAAAAAGCGCTCGAGGCTCTGCCTGTCGTTTGGGATGACGGCCCCGGTGGGCAATGGAAAACCAATGAGCAAGTCAATAAAGCTGTCTTGGATTCTTTAGGACAAGAAGGTAAGAAAATAGAAATCACCAAAGGTAAGCCGCTTGAGATGATTGACAACAAGCAGGGCAAAGTTGTCGAGGCTACATATTTCACGCCTTACTGTGATCACGTCGTGATGGAGCCACTGAATGGCACAGCTAAAGTGACCGCCAATAGTGTTGAAGTTTGGCATCCCTCTCAGCATAGTCAAAACGCTTTTTTCATCGCTGCGCATGAGACTGGTTTGGATTTGTCAAAAGTGACGTTCAATCAAACTTTTGTCGGCGGTGGTTTTGGTCGTCGTGTCTTCGGTGATGACGTGCGTATGGTCGTGGCTGTGGCCAAGAAATTCCCTGGCCGTCCGGTCAAGGTGATTTGGTCACGTGAGGAATCCACCCGTCAAGGCCGTTTCCGTTATTTGCAAGCCGCCAAAATTAGAACAGCTTTGGACGCGAGTGGCATGCCAGTTGCGCTTCATGGCCGTGTGAGTGGCGGCCCCGGCATGTCAGTTCGTTACTTTACGGATGGACCTCATGCTACTGGGTTGATCGATAATGTGCAGGTTGAGTCTAATGTGATCCCGCTCCACATTCTGACCGGTCCTTATCGTGGCCCAGGGTACAACTCCAATGCATTTTTCTTGGAGACTTTCTTTGATGAATGCGCTCATGCTGCTGGCATGGACCCTATGGAATATCGCCTGAAGATGTTCGCTAAATGGCCTGATAAAGGTTGGACCATGTGCCTGAAAGAAGTGGCTTCCAAATCGGGTTGGGGCAAAAAAATGCCCAAAGGCTGGGGCCAAGGTGTTGCGATCGCCAACTGGGGTATGGGCGGTAAAGCAGAAGAAGGCACCACGGTGGCCGCCGTAGCAACTGTTGAAGTTTCCAAAAATGGCGTGTTACGGGTTGATTCAATTGATATTGCTTTTGATACCGGTCGAATACTGAACCGCGATGCAGTTGCTGCGCAGCTTGAAGGCGGTGTCATTTATGGTTTGAATATGGCTCTGAACGAGCAACTCACCATTCAAAACGGCCGTATCGTGGAAGGCAACTACCACGACTATCCAATGCTTCGCATTGGTGATATGCCACGGAAAATCAATGTGCACTTTGGTGGTTTGTCGGGCCATAGCCGCATCTTTGAGATTGGAGAGCCACCCGTTGGTGTGGTCGGTCCTGCGCTTGGCAACGCCATCTTCAAGGCCACGGGTAAGCGCGTGCGCACACAACCTTTCCGTCTGCAAGACCTGAGCTGGACCTGATTCAGTTTTAGAACGTACTCGAAGCTCAGCCCGCTTCCCTTCACCGGGGAGCGGGTTTTTTTACGCAGTGACGGTGATGTTGGCTTTGGCGGTATGGACACCGCCGCGGTCATCGTGCCAAATGAAATCAAATACACCTGACTCGGTGGCCCGCACACTGAAGGTGAGGTAGGGGTTGGCCGCGATCCCAGTGCCTTGGAAGGCTCTAAAAATTTCTTCGCCGTTGTAGCGGCAAATAAAGGTGTCGATGATGTGCGTGGGGATGTAAGTGCCCTGCGTGTCGAATCGATAGCCGTTGTCCATAGCATGCAAGATCATGCAGCGCAAAGTAATGATCTCGCCTTTGCGGGCTTGGCTAGGTACGCGCAATCGGGTGCTGAGTACTGTCATCAGTAGCGCAGTTCCATGGATTCGCAGGCGCCAATCGACACCACCACATGTGAGGTTTCATGCCACCAACTGTCGTCTGACATGCGCGCCAGCACCAAAATGTCTTGGGTGTCACTCAGTCGCAAGTTGGTTTCCACTTCGGCGCGACCGCTGCGCGGTGTGAATTCGTAGGTCGCAGCCCAAGGTTTGGGGTTGCGCATGGCCAAAATATGCACTTCACACACATAGTCGCTTGCGGTCATCGCGCTGGGCACATGGATTTTGATGGGCACCAAGTTTCCGCTGTCTGCTACCGAAGCTAATTGCACCTCGATGCGACCCCGTCGGCTTTTTGCGCCTCGCAAAATTTTTTGCATCGCCGCTTCGGGGCTTTCTTCAATGGGTGTAAGACGAGGGTTGGGGGGGAGTGTATTTGCTTGTGTCCAGCCTGAAGGCAGGATGCTCATCCCCATCCCCCAAGCGCCCAACCTTTGAAGCCATCGACGTCGCGGCGCAAGCAGATGAAAGGACATAAACAAACACTCCGATAAAACTTAGCGGATACCAGAAGACCTTACAGAACCCTTTTCGGCTCGAAAAGCTGGTTGTGGCCTCCGACACCACTTGGCGCTGCAAGAGCATAGCCGCCATTACCGGAAAAGTATATGGGGTTTTCGCCCATGCTAAATCAGTCACGCTCTATCGTCACACGGGGTCAGCAGCGCTCTGAGCCGGAGCAAGCTCCATTTGTTCTGGACTCACAGCCCGTTTTCTCGTTTCACTCCTTGAGTTCTCCTTGAACTGATTTTTAACCATCAGCTAAGCAGTACGTTTTCCGGGGTGCAAGGTCAGCAAGGTCATTCATGACAAGCCATAAGGCGGCATGAGACAACAAAAAACTGCTCTCCAGAGGGAAAACTACTGGTTTAGGCGCTATTTGGCACGGTGTAATACGCTGAATTGGTCTGCCCGGAGGGGATTGAACCCCCGACCCACAGCTTAGAAGGCTGTTGCTCTATCCAACTGAGCTACGGGCAGAGTTCGGAGGGCTGCATTGTAGGGCGCGCGCTGCGCTTAGACGCTACAGCGCGACGGCTTGGCCCAAACGCGCACTCTTTGCCAAAGCTTCCAGGGTGGCTGCATTGTCCAGACTAGCCTGGGCTGCGCGTTCGATGGCGGCAAAGTCCCGAGCGCGGATGACCCGTGCGAATGCCTCGGCAGCAAACCTGAAACCACTGCCGGTTCCGGTGATGAGGTCTTCAAAGGGAATGGTGTTGGCAATACCGCGGCGCAGACGCAGTTGGCTCGGCAGGTAGCCATAAGCATGGCCGCCCGCCTGCTCGCTGGTGTGGTTCAGGTATTCGGTTTCGATCGTGCCTTCAGTGCCCACAATGGTGGCGCGGCGGTGATTGGCAGTGTCCATCGCGCACGAGAGTTGAGCGCGCCGCCCATCCGCGTAAAACAAAGTTGCCGTCAGGCTGATGTCGACACCCGAATCTGCCCAAACAGCATCCGCTATGACCTTTTGAGGGGCCTCGCCCATGACAAGCCGGATGAGGCTCAACGCGTAGCAGCCGGCATCCAGCAGAGCGCCGCCGCCAAGCGCCGGACTCAGCCGGATATTGCCAACCGGCTTATTCAGCGTAAATCCGAAAATGGCTTGCACCGAGCGTACGCGTCCGATGTCGCCGCCGCGCACCAACTCAAGCATGGCGCCAGTCTGCGGCTGAAAGTAGTAGGGAAACGCCTCCAGCAGCATGACCCCGTGCTGGCGCGCCGCCTCGAACATCGTCTGTGCCTGCTCTAAGCCCAAAGCCAGTGGTTTTTCACAAAGCACGTGCTTGCCAGCCTGGGCTGCTTTGATCGCCCATTCGGCGTGGAGGCTATTGGGCAGAGGCAGATAAATCACATCAACATCAGAGTCTGCCAACAGGGCCTCATAACTGCCATGGCTGCGCGGGATACCACAGGCCCCAGCAAAGGCTTCGGCTGGCTCCTTGCTGCGGCTGCCCACGGCGACGACGCTGGCGTCCGGACAGCCCGCAACGTCGCGGGCAAACTGCCGGGCAATATTGGCGCACCCCAATATGCCAATGCGCAAGGCGGGGGCCGCCGTCGCCATGGCACCCATGCTCATGCGCGCAGGCCCTGTAACACGCGGTCAGGCGTGAGTGGCAGGCGCCGGAACCGCACCCCGGTGGCGTCAAACACGGCATTGGCGAGTGCAGCACCAGTTGGGCCTTGAGATGCTTCACCGGTACCGAGAAAAGGTTGGCCAGGTCGATCAATCAGCACCACCTCGACCGGCGGCACCTCGGTGAAGGTGAGGATGGGGTAGCTGCTCCAGTCTTGAGACAACACCTGGGTGTCGTCCATTTGAACCTCTTCTTTGAGGGTCCACGATAGGGACTGGATCAATCCGCCTTCAATCTGGTTGCTGACACCGTCGGGGTTGACAATGTGCCCGCTGTCAGCACTGGCCACCGCGCGCAAAACGCGAATTCGGCCACTCTGGCGATTGACCTCAACCTCAAGCGCCACGGCGCAGTAGCCCGCGATATTTTTGTACTTGGCAAAACCAATGCCACGGCCGCGGCCAGGCGATTTTTGCCATTGCGACCAGCCAAATTTTTCGGCGGCCCGCACGATGGCATCACGGGCACGCTCGTCCTTCAGGAATCTCAGCCGATAGGCCACCGGGTCCACGCCGACAGAATGCGCCAATTCATCCATGAACGATTCAATGGCAAACACATTCGCATAGGCCCCAAGTCCACGGGTAGACGACACCCGCAAGGGCATCTGGGTGATGAAATGGGTGAGTACGTTGTGCCCCGGAAAATCGTACAGCGCAATGCCATTGCGGTCTGCTGCAAAATTCGGCGCGCCGCCGTTCTGAGGTTTGGGCAAAGGAAAAGGTTTTTCCAAGTACCTAGCCGACAGCAAATTACCCGGTTGACCGCCCGGTCGCGTGCCGTGCGGGGTGGACCAGATTGTGAGGTCCCAGTCCAATACGTTGCCCTGGGCATCAAGTCCAGCCCGCGTCTTGATCAGCATGGCTGAACCGTAAGGCTCCCAACGGTGCTCCTGCTCCCTGGTGTACTGCAATCGCACCGGCATACCTGGCACTGACACCGCCAGCAGAGCGGCATCGGCTGCGGCATCATCGGCCATGTTGTGGCCATAGCAGCCGGACCCCTGCACATGCTGCATGCGCACCCTTGCCAAGGGCAGACCCAGCATCTTGGCGATAGCTTCGCCCGTCTCGAATACCGACTGGCTGTGGGTTTGCACGGTCAGTACACCGTCTGCACCCAGTGTCGCCAACGCAGCAGAGGTGCCGATGGAGGCATGCATGTGATAGGGCCGGTAGTAGCTGGCTTCGACAGTGCGCGTGACCTGACCCGGAGTGCTGCGAGCCTGTTTTTTGGTCTCGATGATGCGATCAGGCTTGGTCTTGAGCAGCCAGTCAGGCATACCGTCAGTGCCGGGCAATTCACGTGGCACTTGCCATTGGCAGGTCTGTTGCAGGGCCAGAGCCGCCGCTTCAGCCTGCCCTTCGCGTGTCGCAATGACACCCAAAAAACTTCCGTCTTTCAACACCTTGATAACGCCAGGCATGCGGGTAACGGAGGCTACGTCTGCTGAGATAAGCCGAGCGCCATAGGTCGGCGGTCGAACAATGTGGCCAAAAACCATGCCTTTTGGCCGCAACTCTTGCACAAACATCGCTTGCCCAAGAATCTTAGGGGTCAAGTCCAGGCGGTGCACAGATCGACCAACAAGACGATGCTCGCCCAGGGGTTTAGTTTTGACAAGCCCGGTCGCTTCACGCTGCAGCGACTCGCCGACGAGCAAATCCCAATAGCTGGTCTTGGCCCCAGAGGTGGCCTGAATCATGCCATCCCGCACGCTCAGGTCAGCCGAAGCCTGACCCAGCCGGACTTGCGCCAGACCGAGCAAAATGCCACGCACCTCTGCCGCCGCCTGCCGAACGGCAGTGGCGCAATTAGGCATTGAGAAGGAGCCCGCCGTAGTGCCTTCGTTCGGCACCAGGGCGGTATCCCCCGAGACCACCTTCACACGTGCCATTTCCACATCGAGTTCATCTGCACAGACCTGTACCACCGCAGTCAGAATGCCTTGCCCAAGCTCGACTTTACCCACCATCAGCAACACAGACTGGTCTTCGCTTTGAATACGAATCCACGCACTCAAGGTACGATTGACTTGCAAGTCACCAGGTAGCCGGGGTTTGTCGCTAGACGGCGCCTGCTGTGAGTGCACATCCAACAGCGGGATGGTGAAACCAAGGGCCAGAAATCCAGAGCGTTTCAGGAAACGACGACGAGAATCAGATGTCAATCGTGTCATTTCAGGCTCCTTGCGACGCACGCATGACGGCACGAACAATGCGGTTGTGCGCACCACAACGGCACAAATTACCATCGAGGGCAATCCGGACCTCAGATTCGGTAGGCCGTGGGTTGCGATCCAGCAGCGCCTGCGCCTGCATGATCATGCCGGAGGTACAGAAGCCGCACTGCGCGGCCTGCTCTTGCACAAAGGCCTGTTGTAGTCGGCTGGGTACGCCACCCTCGCTAAGGCCTTGCAGAGTCACCACTGAACGGCCTCCTACGGCCGAAAGCGGGAACACACAGCTGCGCTGCGGATCGCCATTAATGAGCACGGTGCAGGCGCCGCATTGCGCCTTGCCACAGCCATATTTTTGGCCATTAAGACCGAGGTCGTTGGCCAAAATCTGAAGTAATGGCTCGGTGGGCGGGGCAGACGACTCAACCATCTGTCCATTGACTTTGAAACGAATCACAACTGTCTTCCTTTTAGGTTCAATTTCCACGAAAAACGGGTCTTGGATACGACATCCAAGACCCGTTTTTACTCAACTGATGGTCGGGGCGAAAGGATTCGAACCTTCGACCCTCTGGTCCCAAACCAGATGCGCTACCAGGCTGCGCTACACCCCGACGGCATGTATTGTAGCGGTTGGCCGGCGCGATTTCCTCGACCCCTTGCAATGATGGGAGAATCACCGCCGATTCTGATGTTAAATGTAAGCCCGTGACGCGACCGGCGTGCCAACACCCTACGGCTGAGCTACATTTCACCCATGCCACTCCCAGCCCCGCAGTTACCCTGGCTCGCGCGTGGAGCGGCCTTCCCCGAACCGAACCAGGCCTGGGGGGCCGACTCACCAGCGCCAGGCTTGTTGGCCGCTGGCGGCCTTCTGGACATCGAGACCTTGCAACGAGCCTACAGCCGGGGCATATTTCCCTGGTTCAGCGAGGGGCAACCTGTACTCTGGTGGAGTCCAGACCCGCGGATGGTTTTGCAGACCGCGCAGTTCGTCGTCTACCCATCCTTGAAAAAAACGATTCGCAAATTTGTGCGAACGCCTGACTGTGAGATTCGATTTGACACGGCATTCCATGAAGTCATCAAGGCCTGTGCCAGCAGTCCACGCTCAGGACAGCCTGGCACCTGGATACTGCCACCCATGATTGAGGCCTACTGCGAACTCCACGATGCGGGTCTGGCCCACAGTGTTGAAAGCTGGATCAACGGCAAGTTAGTTGGTGGGTTGTATTGCGTAGCTTTGGGTGGCGCCGTTTTTGGTGAGTCTATGTTCAGCCTTGTGAACGACGCGTCGAAGATATCACTGGCAGCACTTGTCGCCTTTTGTCGCCAGCACCGTATTGAGCAAATCGACTGCCAGCAAAACACTGCCCACATGGCTTCGCTCGGTGCGAAAGAGGTGCACAGGACGCAGTTCCTTGCTGGCGTTTCTGTTGCGCTGCAACGTGCTGAGCCAACCTGGCAATTTGACCCCCAATACTGGTCGCTGATCATGCCATCGGGTTTGGCAACGACATGACCCATCTCAAGGACCTTCCCTTGCAGACGGTGCAGTTTTACGCAACGGCGCCGTACCCTTGCAGCTACTTGGCTGATCAGCAAGCCAGATCTCAAGTGGCAACACCCAGCCACCTGATCAATAACGAGACGTATTCGGCACTGGTTGCGAAGGGCTTTCGACGCAGCGGCATGTTTACCTATCGCCCCTATTGCGATGGCTGCCGCGCCTGCATCCCTCTGCGTGTATTGGTGGACGAATTCAAACCAAACCGAAGCCAGCGCCGCGCCCACGCTCGACACAACACATTGCAGACTAAGGTACTTGACCTCTGCTTTATCGAAGAGCACTACCTGCTGTACCTCAAGTATCAAGGTGGTCGACATGCCGGCGGCGGGATGGATCAGGACAGCGTCGATCAGTACACCCAGTTTCTGCTACAAAGCCGCGTGAATTCCAAGCTGGTGGAGTTTCGGGAAATGGGGTCTGAAGGCAGGCCTGGTCGATTAAAAATGGTGTCCATCCTTGATGTGCTTGACGACGGGATTTCGGCGGTCTACACGTTCTACGAACCTGAACCTCATTGCAGCTACGGCACCTACAACGTGCTTTGGCAGATTGAGCAGGCCCACACACTCCAATTGCGCTATGTCTATTTGGGCTATTGGATTGAGGCAAGCCAGAAGATGAGCTACAAGTCCCGTTTTTTGCCGATGGCGCTGCTGATTGATGGCCACTGGGTCATAGAAACGGCGAGGCATGCGTGAGACTCGAGCACTGTTATCCTGGACAGTGCCCTGATTTTTTTCATATGGTAAAATTTTGGTGTGCATTTCAGGAGCATCAGTGTCAAAGTCAGATAGTCACACGCCGACTACGCCAACCGTACAGGTCATTGAACGTATGTTTGCCTTGATCGATGTACTTGCATCCCGGGAAGAAGCCATTTCGCTCAAAGAAATTAGCGAGAAAACAGGGCTGCACCCCTCCACCACGCACCGCATTCTCAACGACTTGGCGACCGGCCGATTTGTGGATCGACCGCAGCCCGGCAGCTACCGTCTAGGCATGCGGCTGCTCGAGCTCGGCAATCTGGTGAAGAGTCGGCTCAACGTCCGCGATGCTGCACTGCTACCGATGCGCGACTTGCACAAACTGATCCAGCAACCGGTGAATCTCAGCGTACGGCAAGGGGACGAAATTATTTACGTGGAGCGGGCCTACAGTGAACGATCGGGCATGCAAGTGGTTCGGGCGATTGGCGGCCGAGCACCGCTGCACCTGACGTCGGTTGGCAAGTTGTTTTTGGCAGCTGATGACCCATCGCGAGTCCGAGCTTATGCCAGTCGTACGGGCTTGAGCGGACACACCAAAAACAGCCTGACCCAATTACCAGTACTCGAGCGCGATTTGTCGAAAGTCCGTCAATACGGTGTCGCGCGTGACAACGAGGAACTTGAACTCGGAGTTCGTTGTATGGCAGCAGGTATTTATGACGACCAGCGCAAGCTGGTAGCAGGCCTGTCAATATCTTCGCCAGCAGAGCGCCTAGAAGAATCTTGGCTGCCCAAATTGCAAGATACCGCTAGAGAAATCTCAGCCAGGCTAGGCTATCGCGCTGAAACCTTTCGGCAGGCGCCCAATTAAATCGCTAACGGACTGCCAGCAGTGTTTCTCGGTTAGCGCCGCCCAAAGTTGACGCCGGTAGCGGCCCACGTGTGGAGGTCGATTCAACCCAGCGCCTCACCCGCTCGGCATCTGCCAGGCGAGTCAGCTTTCCAGCAGAGTCCAGGAACACCATGATCAGCTTCCGGCCAGCCACCCGGGCCTGCATCACTAGGCATTGGCCAGCTTCAGAGATGTAGCCAGTCTTTTGCAGACCAATATCCCAAGCGGGGTTCTTGACCAATCGGTTGGTGTTGTTGTACTGCAAGGTGCGATGCCCGACCTCAACTTGATGCCCTGGCGATGTGGAAAATTCACGTAAGACAGCATCAGTGGAAGCGATATTGACCAGTTTGACCAAATCATTGGCACTGGACTGGTTTCTACTGGACAAGCCAGTGGGATCAACATAGCTGGTATCTCTCATGCCCAGAGATCTGGCTTTGGCATTCATCAATGTCACGAAAACAGTCAAGCCACCCGGGTGACTGCGTGCGAGCGCATGCGCAGCCCGATTTTCGCTGGACATCAATGCCAGGTGCAAAAGTTCAGCACGGCTCAATTCTGTTCCGACGCTCAGGCGCGACGAACTTCCCTTCTCGGTATCCACATCGGCTTGGGAAATGACGATTTTTTCGTCCATGGCCAATTTGGCCTCATTCACCACCAGACCAGTCATCAGCTTGGTCAGTGAAGCTATCGGCAGGACCGCTTTATCATTTTTACTAAAAAGTACTTCGCTGGTTTCTTGATCGATGACCAAAGCGACACTCGATTTAAGCTCAAGTGCATCGAGCGACGAATGCAAGCCAGCCAGTTGGCCGTGTGAAGGCTTCAGCGGACGGGAATTAGCCCTCGCCACGCCAGCCCTAGCTTTAGATTTGGCTTTGGCTTTGGCTTTGGCTCCAGACTGAACAATAACCTTGCTCTTAACGGACTTTGCCTTGGAGCCGCCAGCTTTTACCTGACCCTGCGCCTGGGGCTGTGCAGCAAGAACCAACGGTTGCCACATCCCCAACGCAAACGCGATGATGCCCAAACGAATGAACCCAAGGTTCACGGGGCCTTCCCACGAATGCAGTCTGGTTATTGGCATGCGGCCACCTCTGGGCAATAAAACAACCTTGAGTTTATCCAAAAAAACTCCTCAAATTCAAATACTTGCAGGTCTTTCTTAATCAAAATCATGCCTTGAGGTGAAGAACCTAGCCTTGCGCTGCCACTCGCTCCGCTTTGCTGTGCAACTTGTTAAGTGCGCTCAAATAGGCCTTAGCCGACGCGACCACAATATCTGGGTCCGAGCCAACCCCATTGACGACACGTCCACTGTTCTGCAGCCGAACTGTCACCTCGCCCTGGCTTTCCGTCGAGCCGCTGATCGCGTTGACTGAATAAAGCACCATTTCGGCACCGCTATTGACGAGGGACTCAATGGCTTTCAAGGATGCATCCACTGGGCCGTTCCCGTCCGACGAACCCTTGACCTCTTTGCCTTGCGCTGTAAAAACCACGCTGGCCTGTGGGCGTTCACCGGTCTCACTGTGCTGGGACAACGAGACAAAAACAAACTGCTCGTCCTCATGAGAGACGCTGCCGTCACTGGCCAAGGCCAGAATGTCTTCGTCAAAGATCTCGCTTTTGCGGTCGGCCAGTTCCTTGAACTTGGCGAATGCGGCATTAATTTCAGTTTCGCTTTCAAGTTGCACGCCTAACTCCAGCAGCCGCTGCTTAAAGGCATTACGCCCGCTGAGCTTGCCAAGGACAATTTTGTTCGCGCTCCAGCCTACATCTTCGGCGCGCATGATTTCGTAGGTATCACGGGCCTTGAGCACGCCATCCTGATGAATACCCGAAGCATGCGCGAATGCATTGGCACCGACGACTGCCTTGTTGGGCTGTACGACAAAACCGGTGGTCTGGCTCACCATACGGCTGGCAGCAAGAATATGCTTGGTATCAATGCCCAGCGCAAGTCCAAAATAATCGCGCCGGGTTTTGACTGCCATCACAACTTCTTCCAGACTGCAGTTACCGGCCCGTTCGCCCAATCCATTGATCGTGCACTCCACCTGCCGTGCACCACCGATCTTCACCCCGGCCAGCGAATTGGCAACGGCCATACCAAGATCATTGTGGCAATGAACCGACCAAACAGCTTTGTCCGAATTGGGAACGCGCTCCCGCAGTTCCTTGATAAAAAGACCATACAGTTCGGGAACCGCATAGCCAACTGTGTCGGGCACATTAACCGTTGTGGCCCCCTCCTTGATGACCGCTTCCAGCACCCGACACAGGAAATCCATGTCACTGCGGTAGCCATCCTCAGGGCTGAACTCCACATCCGAGGCCAGGTTTCGGGCAA
Organism: Rhodoferax sp.; assembly: GCA_964201255.1. GTDB lineage: Bacteria > Pseudomonadota > Gammaproteobacteria > Burkholderiales > Burkholderiaceae_C > Rhodoferax. The sequence goes on along the minus strand of CAXNFT010000036.1, from coordinate 2,999 downwards.
AGCGAACAGCCAGTTTCGCTTGCTCAAACACTTGGTCTGGTGTCATTCGCAGCTTTTTTTCCATATGCAAGGCTGACGTCGCGATAAACGTGTGAATGCGCGCACTGTTTGCCCCCTTGAGGGCTTCAGCAGCTCTTGAAATGTCTCGATCATTGGCACGTGAGAGTGAGCAAACCGTCGAATCCTTGATCGCACGGGCAATAGCCTGTACGGCCTCAAAATCCCCATTTGAACTGGCAGCAAAGCCGGCCTCGATCACATCCACTTTGAGGCGTTCAAGTTGCCGGGCGATTCGCAACTTTTCATCCTTGGTCATCGATGCGCCAGGGGACTGCTCTCCATCCCGCAAAGTGGTGTCAAAAATAATTAACTTATCACTCATCTCAATCTCCTGATGGTTTCCGAAAGGCGGGTTGAATAGATTTACACCAAACAAAAAGCCCGTAGCGGGTGCATACGGGCTTTCGGTTTGGGTGAGCGCGTGCGCTACCGTCTCCGCCCGTCCGGCGCTAGCGATAGCAGTAATTGATACACTGACATATTCATTCCTGAACTGTACCACACCATGGCTTGACAACAAGAAAAAATGCATGCAACGCCCACGCCGTCAGCTTCATTTGTGCAGACCCCTTTCGTCCGGCTCTTCGGTCGAGGTACTGATTACGCTGGTCTGGACACCTTTTGTCCTGCGCCAGACGTAAATCACATAGCCGCTAAACCCATACAGCACAAACACTCCGAACATGACAATCGGGGGATCGATATTGACGATGGCAATAACAAGGGCAATCGAAACAATGACTGCAAAAGGGACGCTTTTCTTCATGTGCACATCCTTGAAGCTGTAGAACGGGACATTGGTCACCATCGTCAATCCCGAATAAAGGGCCAAGGCGAACATGGGCCAAGCCACGCTACTGCCTTTGACACCCTGATCGGTCATCAACCATATGAAACCAGCAACCAGGGCCGCGGCTGCTGGGGACGGCAGACCCTGAAAATAGCGCTTATCCACCACGCCGGTGTTGACGTTGAACCGAGCCAACCGCAATGCGGCACACGCGCAATAGACAAATGCCGCAATCCAGCCCCATCGGCCCAGGCCCTGCAAAGCCCAGACATACGAAATGATGGCTGGCGCTGCGCCGAATGACACCATGTCGGACAGCGAATCCATCTGTTCCCCAAAAGCGCTTTGGGTATTGGTCATGCGGGCCACCCGCCCGTCCAGACTATCGAGCACCATGGCACAAAAGATGCCCACTGCCGCCATATCAAAGTGGCCATTGATAGCCATAATCACCGCGTAGAAGCCGCCAAACAATGCGGCCAGCGTGAACAGGTTGGGCAGTATGTAGATACCCTTACGCCGTCTCCGGACCATGACTGACTCACCCTCAGCGATATCTGGGTCGATTCCATCAGGCATAAAAATGTACTCCAGCCACGATTCGAATGAAATTAACAAAGGCCACCGAGGTGGCCTTTGTAACAGCGCAAAAATTTCTCAATTACGGGTCTGATCAACCAGCTTATTCTTTTTGATCCAAGGCATCATCGCACGAAGCGTTTCGCCAACGGTTTCAATTTGGTGCTCTGACATCAGTCGTCGGCGACTCAGCAAGGTGGGGGCGCCCGCCTTATTTTCGAGAATGAAGCTCTTGGCATACTCACCTGTCTGTATGTCCTTCAGACACTGCCGCATGGCGTCCTTGGTTGCACTTGTCACAATCTTTGGACCGGTAACGTACTCCCCGTACTCTGCGTTATTGGAAATCGAGTAGTTCATGTTCGCAATGCCGCCCTCATAAATCATGTCGACAATCAGCTTGAGTTCATGCAGGCATTCGAAGTAGGCCATCTCAGGGGCATAGCCTGCCTCAACCAAGGTTTCAAACCCAGCCTTGATCAGTTCGACCGTACCGCCGCACAGCACGGCCTGTTCACCGAAAAGATCGGTCTCGGTCTCTTCGCGGAAATTGGTTTCGATGATGCCCGCCTTGCCACCACCATTGGCCATGGCATAGCTAAGGGCGAGTTCACGCGTACGCCCCGATTTATCCTGATGCACTGCGATGAGGTGGGGAACGCCACCGCCTTGTGCGTAAGTGCCGCGGACCGTATGGCCGGGGGCCTTTGGCGCCACCATCCAAACGTCCAGGTCAGCCCGCGGACTGACCAATCCGTAGTGAACATTAAAGCCATGCGCAAATACCAATGAAGCGCCTTGCCTGATGTTGGGCTCGACCTCACTGCTGTAAACAGACCCGATTTGCTCATCAGGCAAGAGCATCATGACCACGTCCGCGGCCTTGACAGCCTCAGCGACCTCAGCCACTTGCAGCCCCGCTTTTTCGACCTTCGACCAAGAAGCCCCGCCCTTACGCAGTCCAACGACCACTTTGACACCGCTCTCATTCAGGTTCTGCGCGTGGGCGTGGCCTTGACTGCCATAGCCGATGATTGCCACGGTCTTGCCTTTGATCAGGCTCAGGTCGCAGTCCTTGTCGTAATAAACTTTCATTGCTCTTTCTCCGTTGTAAAAATTAAACTCGCAGAATACGTTCGCCGCGACCTATACCGCTGGAACCGGTGCGCACAGTTTCAAGAATCGCGCCTCGTTCGATCGCCTCAAGAAAAGCGTCGTTTTTAGACTGATCTCCGGTCAACTCTATGGTGTAGCTCTTCTCGGTCACGTCAATGATGCGCCCACGAAAAATATCCGCCATGCGCTTCATCTCTTCCCGCTCCTTACCCACGGCACGGACCTTGACCATCATCAGTTCGCGTTCTATGTAAGCGCCTTCGGTCAGATCAACCACTTTGACCACTTCGATCAGCCGGTTCAGGTGTTTGGTGATCTGCTCGATCACATCGTCAGAACCGGTCGTCTGGATGGTCATGCGGGACAAACTCGCATCCTCGGTCGGCGCAACCGTCAGGGACTCGATGTTATAGCCGCGCGCGGAAAACAGTCCGACAACTCGAGACAACGCGCC
>CAXNFT010000035.1:0-15306 GCA_964201255.1 Rhodoferax sp. | reverse complement strand
CGAAAGGCGCGAAAACGGTCCCGCTCAAAGGTGCCGGGGTTGGCCTCCAGGGTGATCTCACAATCAGCCGCCAGCCGCAGCCTGGCCCGAATGCCACCCAGCAACCGGTCAATGGCGTCGGGCGAAAACAGGCTGGGCGTGCCACCGCCAATAAAAATGCTGTGCACCGTGCGGCCCCAGATCAGCGGCAGTGCCGCCTCCAGATCGGCCATCAGCGCGTCCAGGTAGCGCTGCTCGGGCAACTCGGCGACGCGCATTTCGTGCGAATTGAAATCGCAGTACGGGCACTTGCGGATGCACCAGGGCAGGTGCACATACAGCGACAGCGGTGGCAGCGCCGTCAATTGCAGCGTGCCAGGGCGCAGGTAATGCTGCAGGTCGTGGGTTGGCGCTGGTGCCTCGGTCTCGGCGGCTGCGGCTGCGGCTGCGGTTGCGGTTGCGACTACCGGCTGAATCGGGATCATGCGGCGCCCGTCATGGCGTAAGCCAGCGCTCACGCATCAGCGCCAGCATGGCGCGCGCGGCCTGGCCTCGGTGGCTGCGCGCGTTTTTTTCCGCCACCGGCAGTTCGGCAAAGGTCTTGCCCAACTCGGGGATGAACATCACCGGGTCAAAGCCGAAACCGTTGTGCCCACGCGGCGCGCGGCTGATCTCGCCCACCACGCGGCCCACCGCGATCAGCGGCTCCGGGTCATCCGGTGAGCGCACCGCCACCAGGGTGCTGACCAACGCCGCACGCCGGTTGTCGATGTCGCGCATCTGCGCCAGCAAGGCCAGCACATTGTTGTCGTCGCCCTTGGCATAGCCAAATTGGGTGGCGTAATGGGCAGTCTGCACGCCGGGGAGGCCGCCAAAGGCATCGACACACAGACCGGCATCGTCCGCCAGGGCCGGCAGGCCGCTGTGCCGCGCGGCGTGGCGCGCCTTGGCCAGCGCGTTCTCGACAAAGGTATGAAACGGCTCCTCAGCCTCCGGGATGCCGAGCGCGCCCTGCGCCAGCAACTCAACGCCCAGCGGGGCCAGCATGGCGTGCAGCTCAGCGAGCTTGCCGGGGTTGTTGGAGGCCAGAACAATTTTCATGAAATCGATGTTAACCGGGCCAAACTGCTCAACCCCGAGCCGGGCCACACTGACACCCTCTGTGTGTACAGCTTGTTTTGTTGAGCCCCAGCGGGCTCTCCCGGGTTACCCGGCTGGCATGAATGGCCTAGCCGGCCTGGCCATTAGGACTTCATCGGGAATTTCCGGACCAGTTCCCTGAAGTAATCGTTCTCAGAGCGAATCGCAACGGCAAATTCGGGAGCGTCCAGATAGGCATACCCAAGGTTGTTTTTCTCAAGTGACTCCCTCAAGGCTGGATCTTCCGCCGCCTTTCGCGTAGCGGCTCTCAAGGTGTCGACCACCGCCATCGGAGTCGCCTTAGGCACCCCCAGTCCGCGCCAGGCTGCGATGGACAGATTGACATTGCGCTCCTTGAGCGTGCGCACTTTGTCGAAAGTCTTGATGCGCTGATCCGCCATGACGGCCAGCATTTTCAGCTTGCCACTTTGGACATGCACAGCCACTTCCCCGGGGCTGACTGTGACCGCATCGATATGACCACCGAGCAGCGCGACGACCGCCGGCGCTCCGCCCTGAAATGGGACATGGGTGAATTTGGAATTTGTTTTGTCTTCCAGGCCTGCGGCCGCAACGTGCCAGATCGAGCCATTTCCGGAATTGCCGATCTTGACTTCGTTGGGACGAGCCTTGGCATCTGCCAGAAACTCCTCGATGGTGTTCCACTTGGCATCGGCCCTGACGGTGACCGCTGCAGGATCAGCATTGAGACGAGCAATAAGCGAAAAGTCCGAATAAGTGAACTTGATCGTATCCAGGTGAGGCAAGATCACCAGCTCGGTGACAACCATGCTGACCTTGTAGCCGTCAGGTTTGCCATTGAGCACGTCCGTCATGCCGATTGAGCCGCTGGCGCCAGGCTTGTTGACCACCAGCAGCGGTTGCGGCAGGTGCTTCTTGATGATCTCTGCGAAGTTGCGGGCCAGAACGTCTGAGCCACCGCCCGCAGCAGCGGGAACGACCAGTTCGATCGACTTGGTCGGATAATCGTTCGCCCATCCCGATAAAACCGGGCTCAGAAGCAAGCCAGCCCCAAGCTGCTGCAAGACTTGGCGGCGGGGAAATGATGTTTGTTTGGTCATGGTTAGTCTCCTTTGAAAATACGGTTGGCGGATTGGATAGCGTCGTGGGTGAGGAAAGAATGTTTGGGCATCTGGGAAAAACTAGGTGGATCAAGCCGCAGGGCCCGACCCTGTTTTAAGAAACTCAGCTAAGCGCTCGGCGATCATGATCGTCGGCGCATTGGGGTTTCCTGAAACTAATTGCGGCATCACGGAGCAGTCGGCTACCCGGAGCCCTTGGACACCATGCACTCGGAGTTGAGGATCGACCACGGCAAGACGGTCGATGCCCATACGACAAGTACCAGCGGGGTGATAGCCGCTGCGCGCTTGCTCTCGTACAAACTTTTCGTATCCGCCTGGCTCAGTGACGGCCTTGCCAGGCCAGTGCTCCCCGCGTACATACGGTGCAAGCGCAGGTTGACTCATGATGTGCTGACCCAGCTTGACACATTCGATGGTCTGGCGCAGGTCGTGTGGATCATCAAGAAAGTTCGGATCAATCATCGGCATAGCCAAAGGGTCATCGCTGCGCAGGCATACATGGCCCCTTGATCGGGGTCGCGTCAGATAAGCATTCAAGGTGCAGCCGTTGCCCCCTGGCACACTGGGAATGCCGGCTTCGATACCTGAACCCGCAAGGAAGTGAAACTGAACATCAGGCGTTTGGTCACGGCGGTCAGTCCACCAGAATGCTCCACCCTCGACAACGTTGGAGCTGACGGGCCCCGTGCGCGTGAGTGCGTACTGAAGGCCCGCCGCCAACTGCCACCTCAGCTTCTTGTACTTGTCGTATCCATGCGCCGCGTTCAGCTGGTAGATCATGAAGACATCAAGATGGTCATGTAAGTTTTTCCCCACACCAGGGAGATCTTGCAGCACATCGATGCCGATATGCCCCAAATGATTCGCTGGCCCCACGCCTGACAGCATTAATAGCTTGGGAGAGCCAATCGCACCAGCCGTTAATATCACTTCCCGTTTGGCACGCAGTAATTCCTTGCGACCCCGATCCTGGACTTCAACGCCAACGGCTCGCCCCCCTTCAATCACAACCCGCGTTGCCACAGCGCGAGTCCGCACGTGCAGATTGGAGCGACTGCGCGCGGGCTTGAGGTAGCCTACGGCTGCGCTGCATCGCCGGCCATGGCGGTTAGTGATCTGGTACAGACCACTCCCGGCCTGGTTGGCTCCGTTAAAGTCGTCATTGAACGGAATACCGGCCTCCTGGCAAGCCAGCACCCATGCGTTAGTCACGGCACTGGTATGGCGTTGGTCAGACACACCAAGCGGTCCGCCTTGCCCATGATAGGGGGCACCGAGACGCCCGTTGTCCTCGGCGCGAATGAAGTACGGCAGAACGTCTGAGTACGCCCAGCCATTGCAGCCAAATTCTGTTGCCCAGCGGTCATAGTCTTGAGGTACACCACGCGTGTAAACCTGGGCATTGATTGAGCTGCCTCCGCCCAGAACCTTCGCCTGGATAAAGGGGGCTACAAGGCCAGACTGGTGTTTGCTGGGGGCAGTCTCATGCTGCCAGGTTAAGGACCCTTTGGCTGTCTTGTAGTACGTGACTGGCAAATGGATGTACGGGTTCCAGTCCGACTGCCCAGCCTCCAACAATAGCACTGAGACATCTGCCTGCTCGCTCAAGCGAGAGGCAAGGGTACATCCCGCAGAGCCACCGCCAACGATGATGTAGTCAAATTCTTTCATGATTAACCCGGCTGTTGCTTTTCCACGGCGACCCACTTGAGCAGACCCACTGCAGCGCATACCAGCTCGCCTCGTTGATTCATCACTTGAATGTCTGCAGTGGTTCGCCTGCGAGCTACATCAACCGCCGCAACCGTGTATACAACGGTGATGGTGTCGCCGAAAAATACCGGGCGCAGGAAGCGGAGTCGGTCGTAACCCAAGGCCACCGGGGTCTCCGGCGGGCCCTTCAGACTTCTGCTCTGAGCCACCATCATGGTCGAAGTGGTCGACATCAGGCCAACCAGCAAGGCCCCGTGCGCAACCCTTTGCCCATAGGCGGAGGTCGCCATAAACTGCGCGTTGACATGGTTAGGCGAAAAGTCCCCAGTGACGCCTGCAAAGGTATAGACATCGGCTTCTGACACTGTCTTTGCAAACGAGCAGTTGTCGCCGACAGACAGATAAAAATCTGTCAGTTCAGGCTGGATGGATGTGTGCATGGTGTGTTCCTACAGGCGTTCCTGCGTCCAAGGTCGTGCGTCTGCCGACACCACAGACCCAGAGGCGAGCAATTCGTCGACGCGCTGCTCGCTGTATCCCAACTCTCCGAGGATCTGACGGCTATCCTGTCCAGGTCGCAGTGCAATGTGCCTGAGTGGCAGCACATTGCCGTCATAGCGAATTGGGTGGTTGACCAGCACCACATCCTTGTCGCCGATACGGACGTTGCGGAAGACACGGTTATGTTGTAGTTGGGCGTCAGCCTTAAGGTCAGCATAAGTCTGTACTCTGGCAAACCATATGCCATGCCTGTCTAGCGCGCTCGCGACATCATCAAACCGCCGCTCGGACAACACCTTTTCGAGAACCAAGGCATATTGATCGCGGTGCGTGTACAAGTCGATACCGCTGATCTCGCTCAACTCAGGACTGTCCAGGGCTTGGGCCAATTTGACGGCGTCGGTCAAAGGCAACACGATGGAACAGTCGGCAAGCGGATACAGGCCATAGGGCGCCTGATGGAGCCAGGTGGCAAGCCGCCGATGGCGATCTAACTGACCCGGACCAAAGTTACCCGTCAGGAACGCGGTGATTCCTTCCATTTGCAGATCGATGCCAGCATTCAAGAGACTTGCTTCAACCCTGCTTCCTTCCCCGGTCCGCGCTTTTTTGACGAGTGCAGCAAGAATTCCCATTGCGAGCAGGGTAGCTCCATGCTGGTCGATGACAGTTCCACCGACCGGCGTTGGCGTGGGACCAGTGGCCGCAGCCAGACCGCAGCGTGCCTGAACGAGCAAGTCTTGCCCCGGCTTGTCTACAAGGGGACCCGAAGACCCATACCCTGTCGCTGACGCGTAGACGATACCTGGGTTCAGAATCTTGCACGCCCCGTAGCCGAAACCCAACCGCTCGAGGGCACCGGGGCGGTAGTTTTCAAGGACGACCTGCGCGCCAGCAATCAACTCCCTGACCACCTGCTTGCCAGACTCGGACTTCAAGTCCACCGCGAGGCTGCGACAGTTGCGGTTGGCGGCGAGGAAGAAGACACTGGCACCGTCAGCGTATAGGTCAGCGCCGGACCAGTGGCGTTCAAAGGCGCCAGTGAGGGGCTCGACCTTGATGACGTCGGCGCCCATGTCGGCCAGGTATTGGGTCGCTGCCGGACCTTGAAGGTAGTGGCAAAAACTGACGATTCGAGTCCCTGACAAGGGGAGGGAGCCGCCTTCGCAAGGGAGAGCACCTCCTTCGACGGCTGATTTCTGGGCGCTGGATTCGCGGTGACTCAAACTGTACTCCTGTAATTTCTAAAGATCCGTCAAAAATTTCCGCATCTTTATGTAAACGATTACGAAGTAGGATACAAAGTTTTATTTTGGGTGTCAATAGACTTAACGACGACATAAGTAATCGTTTTCCCTAGTGTTTTTTGGATGGAATTTACTCACAATCCCTGGAGATAAACGGAAGACTCACTTATGACTATCTGGATCAATGAAGCAATCGATCGCGCCGTGACCAACGTGCGCCGTATTGCACATCACGCCGCCGATTTCCCTCACATCACCGAGAAAGGAGAGTGGCAGTACACCCCTAATGGCGTGTGGACAGGTGGGTTCTGGGCAGGTTTGCTATGGCTTGCAGCCGAACATGAGGGGGGCGGACTTTTCGCTCAGCAAGCGCGCGGGTTCACGGACCGCCTGCTCCCCAGGCAAGCGGACAGCCACAACCACGACCTCGGGTTCATGTTTTACCCAAGCGCGGTGCGTGGTTGGCTTGCGACGGGTGAGGATAAGTACCGGCAAGCAGCGGTCACCGCGGCGCATGCACTCAGCGCCCAGTTCAACGAGGTGGGAGGATTTATCCCTGGCTGGGGCTTTTTTGGCGGCAAGGATTGGGGGGGTGCGGTGCTGGTGGACACGCTCATGAATCTGCCGCTTCTTGTGTGGGCATCGCATCAGGATGGCGATCCGCGTCTGTTGGAGGTCGTGCGTCGCCATGCTGCAACATCACTACGCCACCACTTGCGCCCCGATGGGTCAGTGTTTCATGTCTACAGGTTTGATGAACACAGCGGCGATCCCTTGCGCGGTGACACCTATCAAGGCCTATCCCCAGACAGCGCCTGGTCGCGCGGCCAGGCCTGGGCCTTGACAGGCTTGGCAATGCTGGCCGGCATGCTGAATGACGCAACCTACCGTGAGGCCAGCGAACGGGTTGCGACCTACTTCATTCGGCGGCTTCCCAGTGACGGCGTGCCAAGTTGGGACTTTGACGCTACAGGGCCCAATGAGCCAAAAGACGCGTCTGCAGGCGCGATTGCCAGCTATGGCCTTCTGAAGCTGAATCAGGTCACGGGAAACCAACAGTACCTGGACAGCGCAACGCGCCTGCTACATGCACTCAGCGCGTCGTGTGCCAATACCAACGCGCGTGGGGGTCTTTTACTTCACGCAACAGCCGATAAACCGCACGGATTCGGGATCGACGAATCCACGATGTATGGGGACTATTACTACCTTAAGTCCTTGGTACACCTGCGCAAGATGCTTGACAATGCGTGAGCGCCGCCCCACGGGCCGCATGGTGCCGGTACTTTTCCCGTCCAATCGAGGCTGGGTTCACTGCGAATCGAACCTGCCGGCATGTCTCGGCTGCCCATCATTTCCCGGCCAGCCGACGGGCACACTGAGAGGAGACTCACGATGAGTATCAAACCACCGACCGACAGGGCAGCGGACAGGTCGAGATTCGACGGCAAAGTGGCAATAGTGACAGGTTCTACCCAGGGTTTGGGCGAAGCCATCGCCAGTCTGCTGGTGTCGCGTGGGCTGCAGGGGCTGGTCGTCACGGGGCGAAACGCAGATCGTGGGCGCGCCATGGTGAAAAAAGCTCAGGCTGCGGGTACGGAGGCGATTTTTGTTGGAGCTGATTTGTCGAAGCCAGATGAGGTCGCGGGAATCATTGATGCTTGCGACAGCCGTTTCGGCCGTGTGAACGTACTTGTCAACGCTGCCGGCAATACCGACCGGGGAACGATTCTGGACACCTCCTTGGATGTGTATGAAACGACGTTTTCGACCAATCTGCGGGCCCCGTTTTTTTTGATGCAGGGCGCGCTACGGATCATGGTCCGTGAAGGCATACGTGGCAGCATTGTGAACATCATCTCCATGAGCGCCTACGGCGGACAATCGTTCTTGTCCGCCTACTGCGCGGCGAAGGGAGGATTAGTGACCCTCACCAAGAACACCGGCTTCTCCATGATGAGGTACGGATGCCGGGTCAATGGCCTTTGTATGGGCTGGATGTACACACCAGGCGAAGAGCAGACCATGCGCAAGTGGCATGGTGCGACAGACGGCTGGCGTGAGGCGGCAGAGGAAAAATTGCCGATTGGACGCATGCTCGACATGGATGAAGTCGCAAGGACTGCGGCCTTCCTGTGTTCAGACGAGTCCGGCATGATGACGGGCTCGATTATTGACTTTGACCAGTCCATACCGGGTTGCTGGGATGCTGTACCGCAACCTCCAGCAGTCCCGCTTGGCATCCAGTCCGGGCCTCCCGCGAAGTAGGCTAACTCTAGGTGCACGTAAAACTGCTCGCGACCCTGTCGTCGAGAGGCGTTTTTGCGCCCGCCCCATGCGTCAAGTTGAATCGAATGGGTGACTGCGTAGATCCCAACTCAGTCCCCTAAACCTAGGGAAAACGATTACTTAATTGAATTTATAAGCATTGTTATGGAATATTCTTTACTGTAAGCTTATGAGTAATCGGTTACATAGGCGTTCGGGAACCCATCGCATGCCATTCCGAGATGCCACTAACCACCAGGAGAAATCCATGATCAAGCGACTTTTTAGAATTTTGGCGTCTCTCGCCCTTTGCTGTGCGAGCTTTATTGGCGTTACAACTTCGACGTATGCCCAGGACAAGTTGAAATGGGCCCATACCTACGACGTCAATTCCCCCTACCACAGGGCGTCCGTCTGGGCGGCTGAGGAAATTGGACGACGCTCATCCGGAAAATTTGACATCAAAGTGTTTCCCGCTTCGAGCCTTGGGAGCGAAGCGACTCTCAACCAGAGCCTGGTTATCGGGGGCGTGGACATCTTGATCGGAGGGCCTTCATTTGCTGCGACCAGCTATCCGCGCATCGGAATCTCATACTACCCGTTCATCTTTACCGACGCAGACCATCTGCTGCGCTACAGCAAGAGTGACATCTTCAAGGAGATCAGTGACGAGTTCGAGAAGAAGACAGGTATACACATAACAGCCTATACCTATTACGGCGCCAGGCACACCACGTCGTCGCAAAAAGCGTTTACGAATTGCGCCCAAATGGCGGGCATGAAGATTCGCGTTCCGCCCTCGCCCGCCTATATGGCCATGCCCAAAGCATGCGGCGCCAACCCCACGCCGGTTGCCTTCGCAGAAGTCTACTTGGCGCTTCAAAACAAGACAGTAGACGGGCAAGAAAATCCACTTCCAACGATCCAGTCCATGAAGTTCTTCGAAGTGCAGAAATCAATCATGCTGACAGGGCATATCGTTGACGGGCTCATCACCCAGATCGGCCCCCATGTCTGGAAGCGACTGTCCGAGGCTGACCGGACCCTCTTTGAAAAAGTGATGCAAGAGGCCGCTCAGAAAGCAACCGACGAGGTCAAGAAGGACGAAGCAGAATTGATCGCCTTCTTCAAGGGCCGCGGACTGGAGGTCGTCGATGTCGACAAAGAAAGCTTTCGCAACACGATCCTGAAAAACGTGCCTGTCGAATCGATGGGGTTCGCCAGGGCGGACTACGATCGTATCCGTGCGATCCGCTGAGGGCACGGGTCGGATCCTTTGTTTGGCATAAGGAACATCACATGAAACTCGCCGGCACGATCAAGAAAAAGATGACGGATGGCATCGCTATTGGCACGACCGTCACGCTTGCGGACATTGGCGTAACGGAGGGTCTCGGTCTGGCGGGACTCGACTTCGTCTGGATCGATATGGAGCATTCGACGCTTGGCAAGATCGAGGTGTGCGGACATATCATTGCTGCCAAGGCATCCCAGATCGCGTCTTTTGTCCGTGTGCCCTGGAACGATCCGGTTCAGATGAAACCGATCCTCGACATGGGGCCAGACGGGCTGATTGTTCCGCAGATCCGTTCGCTACAAGAAGCCAAGAACGCGATCGCCGCATGTTTTTATCCGCCCAAGGGCGTGCGGGGCTTTGGCCCACTGCGCGCCTCTGGCTACGGAACATACAACATCACCGAAAGTTTGCCGGAAGACTATAAGCCTACCCTTCTATTCTTGCAGGTGGAGCACGTCGACTGCGTGGAGTGTATCGACGACATTCTGGCCCTGGAGGGCGTGGATGGCCTGATTTTCGGCCCGATGGATCTGTCTGCATCCATCGGAAAGCTGGGCAAGATGGATGATCCAGAACTCAACCAGATCATGGATGACCTCGCGCCGAAGATCATCAAATCCGGGAAGATCCTGGGTGTTTCAATGGCCTACCGGCCCGAGAAAGTCACGGCATGGATCAAGCGTGGCGCGACCTTCCTGTCGCTAGGACAGGACATCGAGATTTTGCTCAATTCCGTCGGCCAGATGGTCGGCTCAGTGGAGTCGCTTTGGCAAGAGGCCTCTGGTGAACAGCCAGGATCGCCTCCAAAGCGACACCGCGGTTTGACTGGGGGGGCAGTGTGACGGGCGCCGCCAATCAGCGGGCCAGCATTGACGAACTGGCAAAAATGTTCGAGGAGGAGCCTGGCTCAATCGACCTCGGATCCTATGCCATCGAGGATTGGGTGACGCTCACCGTTTTTTGGGGCATGGTCACCTGTGTCATTTTGCAGTTCATCACACGTTATGTTCTCAATAACAGCCTGGCTTGGACCGAGGAGATCGCTGCAAGTGGACTCGTTGTTGTGGTTTTTTTGGGCGCCGTGCTGTGTGTGCGTCGCAATAGCCATATCCAAGTCGACCTCATCCATAGGCTGATTCCATCGTCCATTAGCCCTGTGCTTCAACGCGTTGTCGATCTTGCCGTGCTTGCATTCTTCGCCTACATGATCTGGCTGATCTGGCGCTACGTTGAGTTGGTTGGCCATGAGCGGATGATCACAGTCAACGTGTCCAAAGCTTGGGTTTTTTATTCAGTGCTGCTTGCGTTCGGGCTGATGTTCATTAGGGCCGGGATAAGGTTGATTGCAGGCGTGTCAGCCGGACCGACACCTACCGAAGACAGCGCAAAACCGTAAGTCGGCTGCACGGAGATTTTTGTATGTATTTACTGCTTGGCGCATTCATCGGCTTGATGGTCATCGGGGTACCAGTCGCGGTGTCGCTGGCGTCAGCATCGATCCTGTACATCGTGGTTTTAGGCGGCATTCCAGACCTGATGGTCGCGCAGAGAATGCTGGAGGGCCTCAATAGCTTTCCTTTGCTGGCCGTGCCAATGTTCATCATGGCCGGCAACCTGATGAATATCTGCGGTATCACCGGCCGTATCTACTACTTCGCCCTTTCGCTCGTCGGGTGGATGAAGGGCGGGCTCGCCCAGGTCAACATTATTGGCTCCCTGATCTTCTCTGGTATGTCCGGCACGGCGCTGGCCGACGCCGCCGGCATCGGCACGATTGAGATCAAGGCTATGAAGGAGCACGGCTATCCGGTCGAGGTGGCGGTAGGTGTCACGGCAGCATCGGCAACACTGGGGCCCATCATTCCACCATCCTTGCCATTCGTGATTTACGGAATGATGGCGAACACCTCCATCGGCGCCCTGTTCCTCGGGGGGGTCATACCTGGCCTGCTCATGACGATTTTCATGATGGGCACGGTGGCCTGGTTCGCCCATCGTCGCCAATGGGGCGCAGTGTCGCCCTTTTCCTGGGGTGTCTTTGGCGCTGCCGGGATGGAGGTGGCGATTGTTCTGGGATTTCCAGCATGCGTGTATGCGCTGGTCACTGCCGGCTTGTCCGTCAACATTGCGGTAGGCTTGACGCTTGCCGTGCTGCTCATGCTGGACTACTGGTTGAAGTTTTCGGCAGTCATGTCGCTCATGACGCCAGTGATCCTGATCGGCGGGATGACGCTCGGCTGGTTCACGCCCACCGAGGCAGCATGCGGGGCTGTCATCTGGTCCCTGTTTCTGGGTCTTGTCCGCTACAGAACCATGACCATGAAGATGCTGGCCAAGGCCACGATGGATACGATCGAGACGACAGCGTCGGTTTTGTTCATCGTCACCTCAGCATCGATATTCGCGTGGCTGTTGACCGTATCACAGGCTGCCGAGTCCTTGTCGCAGTTGATTCTCAGCATGACGCAGAACAAATGGGTTTTTCTGCTTCTGGTGAACGCACTGCTGCTGTTCGTTGGGTGCTTTCTTGACACAATCGCGGCAATCACCATCCTCGTTCCGATACTGTTGCCGATCGCAATCAAACTTGGCATTGATCCGGTTCATCTGGGGCTGATCATGACGCTAAACCTCATGATCGGACTGCTTCATCCACCCCTGGGCATGGTGCTCTTTGTCCTGGCACGGGTGTCGAAGTTGTCCGTCGAGCAGACCACCATGGCGATCCTGCCCTGGTTGGTACCGCTGTTCCTGTCCTTGGCTGCGATCACCTTTATTCCTGATTTGACGCTTTGGTTGCCGCGCTACGTCGGGCTTATTCGATAGGCTGGTGTCCCCAAGCGGCTAGCTGTAGGACGTTGCGGGTCTGGGCTTTGGTGGTAAATAACTGAATAGCCCTAGCTGATCAGCTGGAGCTTATGGTGCGAACACGGGCTGGCGCTTTCCTGTTTGTATCAGCACCGACTTCAGGGTGGTGAATTCCTCGATGCCCGCCTCGCCGAGCTCTCGGCCGAAGCCAGAGCTTTGGTTGCCGCCAAATGGAAGTTGCAGGGCGCCATCAAGCGCCGTATTGATCCAGACGATGCCGCTGCGCAAGCGCTTGGTGAACACCATTGCTGTATCAATGTTGCTGGTCCAGACACTGTTAGCCAGGGCGTAGTCCGTCTGGTTTGCCAAGGCGAGCGCCTCCTGCGGAGTGTCAAAGCGGGTGGCGCTGAGGACCGGGCCGAAGATTTCGTCGCTAAAAACAGGCATGGACGGTTCTACATGATCGAATATCACCGGCCTCATGAACAGCGATTCTCCGGGCGGCATGCGGTCGCCGCAGACCTGTTTTGCGCCTGCAAGCCTAGCCGCATCGACGCAGCCCAGCACGCGGTCCAGGTGCTGTCGATGGATCATTGCGCCCATATCAGTCGTCTCCAAGAACGGATCGCCGACGCGCAGGGCATTCGCCTTGCCCACCAGCTTTTCGATAAATTTATCGGCGATCTCACGCTGGACCAGCAGACGGGACCCAGCAACACAGCATTCGCCCTGGTTAAAGAAAACAGAAGCAAGGGCGCCGTCAACTGCGGCGTCCAAATCAGCATCTTGGAACACAATGGTGGCGCCTTTGCCACCCAATTCGACAGATGAACGTGCCAAGTGCCCGCCGGCCCGGGCGATGATTTGGCGCCCTACCCGCGTGGACCCGGTAAAGGAGAGCATGTCTACCCCTGGATGCTCGGACAATGCGGTGCCAACAACGGGTCCATAGCCAGTGACGACATTCATGACCCCTGTTGGCAGCCCGGCCTTCATGGCCAGTGTCGCCAACTCAAGTGCCGTTCCCGACGTCAACTCCGAAGGCTTGACCACACAAGTGCAACCGACAGCGAGCGCAAATGGAAGCTTCTTGGCAAGGGTCTCGGCAGGAAAGTTCCAGGGAATAATGAGGCCAACGACGCCCACCGGTTCGCGCAGAACGATGCCGGTCCGATTGGCACCAAGCGAAGAATAAGCGAGTCCGTGCAACTGCATCGCCAGGCCGGCGGCGTAATTGAAGAGTGCCACGACGGTTTGCATGTCGTGCCGCGCAAAGCGAATTGGCTTGCCCACTTCTTCCACCTCGATCTTGGCCAATCGCTCAAGGTTGTCGGCAACGAGCGAAGCAACGCGGATGAGGACCGATGCGCGGTCTCCTGCGTCCATGTGCGGCCAGGGACCCGTGTCAAATGCAGCCCGTGCAGCTCGAACCGCCATATCAATATCGTCAGCTTGACCTTCCGCAAACTTCGCAACCAGATGACCGTGCGACGGAGAGATCCGTTCAATCCAAGACGCGGTCTTTGGCGTTGAATTGTTGATGAAGTTGCCGTAAATCCGCGTCATGGCATGTCCTTTGATTGTCGTGTTGGTTGTCGTCATCCGGGGCCGATAACTTGTAGCGAGCACACAAGTGCAATCACTACTTGACGAAAGAATAGCATAAAGTAATCGATTACCAATTTTTATTGATGACTCCTCTATCTTTTTTGATCATGGATGAATCAGATAAGAAAAATTGGACAATACCACTGAGACTTCAACTACCAAACCCCGATATGATGTACGTTCTCAGCAGTTTCATCACTCAGAAATTGGCTTCCACAATAAATCGTTATTACAACTAGGACTTGCCGTTTAACTTCTATGAATGACAGCAATGGGGTTAGCAAGCAGGTGCTAAGACGAAGGCGCGCTCCACCCAGTGAAACGACTGCAACGCTTGCCGACGTGGCGAGGCTTGCAGGTGTATCCACTGCATCCGTGTCCAGAGTGCTCAACAAGCGCGAGACGGTCGGGGAAGAGCTTCGAATCCGTGTAGAGGCGGCGATTCGAAATCTGCGGTTTGTACCCAACGCGGCGGCGCGCGCATTGCGCTCCACAAAAACCCGGATTGTGGGTGCCATCATCCCAACGCTCAACTACGCGATTTACGCGCGCATGGTGGAATCACTGCAAGAGCAGCTCACTGCGTCGTCAATTTCACTGATCATTAAGACATCGGGGTATGACCTTCAGAAGGAATATGACCAGGTCTCCCTGCTCATCGAGCATGGGGTTGACTGCGTCATCGTGGTCGGGGAGGCACAGCGTACGAGCACCTTGCAACTGCTGGCTGAGCACGGCGTCCCCGTCGTATTGACCTACGCCAGTTCGCCGGACTCGGCTGTGCCATCGGTCGGCTTCGTCAACTCGGATGCGGCTGCTTCTGTGGCGCAACATCTCTACTCGCTCGGCCACCGCAGGTACGCAATGATTTCCGGTGTGTCGCGTCACAACGACCGTGTCAGGGACCGCATCACTGGTTTTGTCTCGGGACTTGGCGCACTCGGTGTCCCCTTGCGCGACATTCAAGTTGTGGAAGTTGAGTACCTTATTGCTGCGGGTTACGACGCGATGCGCGATTTGTTGCGCAATGGCAGGACGTTTACTGCCGTGTTCTGTGGCAGTGACGTTCTGGCAGTGGGCGCGCTGAAGGCCTGTATCGACGCAGGACTCCAATGCCCACGAGACATTTCAATTGTCGGCTTCGACAACCTCGAAATTGGGGAATATGTTGAGCCTGCGTTGACCACGGTAGAGGTCTCAGGCGCGGAGATGGGCGTCAAGGCCGCTGAAATCATTGTTTCCATACTGGGCAAGTCGGAACGCCCGCAAAATGTCCGCCTAGATGCGCCGCTTATTGTGCGGCGAAGCACGAGCAAAGCGCCGGACTGATCCAGAAGATCACGTTGTTCTGGCGCAAGCCTTTAGGTGGGGGCATGGTTTTTTGCTAATTTTTAGCAGTGAATATCGTGCCTAGGCGATCACTTGCCAATGAGCACTCCTTCGGCCGCCACGCTTCGGCGCGCCAGGCAATGGCCACGTTACACGCTGCGTAGTCCAGTTCGAATGGATACTTTCATTCCGCAATCCGGACACTTATTTCGACAAATAGCTATACTGCAGGTCAATTCACGCCCGTGGGACCCTCCATGAAAGCACCGAAGACTTCGAGTAGTTCAACGACAACAAAAGACGACAAGAG
>CAXNFT010000034.1:0-15398 GCA_964201255.1 Rhodoferax sp. | reverse complement strand
TCACTTGGCTGCGCCCCTGGACCTGGGCAAGAACTTTGGCTTGGTAGGTGTGCATCCAGTACTTATCCAAAAATGCCACCTGCGTGTTCCGGAACCAAGGCCCATCACTGAGAAGGACTTGCCGGAATTGGCTTTGGTTCAGGCATCCATGACCCAGGTATTTGGGCTACTTGGGCCTATGTGCTCATCACTGAATGGCTTGATTACTATAAGCGTGTGACTTTTTTATCTGTTCACATGCCCGGTCATTGCCGGGAATTCGGATCAATTCCGGAACCCATGCCCGTGACCAAGAAGGACTTGCCTGACTTGGCATCCATCAACCCGCATGACCCAGGTATTTGGGCTATTTGGATCTATGTCCTCATCACTAAATGGCTTCAATTACTATAAGCGTGTGACTTTTTTTTGACCTAGATCGCCACTGCTTTTTCCCCGAATTTCAGATCATTTCCGGAACTCACGCCATTGACCAAGAAGGACTTGCCTGACTTGGCTTCGGTTCAGGCATCCATGACCCAGGTAATTGGGCTATTTGGATCTTTGTGTTGGCCTATCTGCTTAGGAGGCATTGAGCTTTACAAAGTGTCCGATTTTCGGCGGATGGGCACATTTAGCCACCATTCAAAATCCCCGTGGAAATCTAGGCCGAGTTGGCGCCAGCGTAGCTCAGCCGCGCTCATGCCTTTGCTGACTTGGAGCGCCCCATTCTGAATCAGAGAGTTGCTCTTTGGCACGCGGACCATCGATGCTCTGGACTTCAGGCTGAGTAGTGCTAGTACTCCGCTGTCGGCTCAAGCTTCGATGCTCGTGCAGCCGCGGCTTGCAGCCACGCCGCGAAGTAGGCAGCGCGGCTGCGCTCTACGCCGATCAGCCATCGGCCGACACGCCAATGCATCGTAATGGCCGCGACGCCCGCGACCAGCGTGCGTTTAGCGTGGCCGATTGGCAGGCCATGCTTCTCAAGCGAGATGAAGCCGCCTTCCGCCAGCAACTCGGCCGCCCTAGCGCCGGCTATTTCCAGCCAGCAAAGGTAGTCGGAAAATAGGGAAGCGTGAACAACCTTGTCGGGGAACTCGCAATTTATCTGCCCTGCCAGCTGCAACTCGTCTCCGAGACCGCAATGCATGATCCACGATCGAGGTGTAAGCCAGATGGCCCGTCGTGCATCTAACTCAAGAAACTTGCCGGCCAGCTGCGGTACAGGCTGTCCTAGGACCTGCGCCAGCCGGCTGGCAACTATTGTCGTATCGACCGAACAACTAACCAGCAAACTACCGATGTCGGATCGCTCCCAAACCCCAACCGTTGTTGAAACGAAACCGGTTAACGACGCTGCCCTTCCGATAACCGGACTAAATTCGGCGCAGGCGTCAAGCATCATGCGTGCAATCTTTCATTCTTAGGATCGTAGAACGTCGGCTCGCAGACGAGGCATTCGATAAGGTTCTTACCGCAGAGAACACGAACTTTTTCACCGGTGCGCTGATGGCCCTGTTCGAGCAGCGCCAATCCGATCGATCGTTGGAGCGACGGACTTTCGCAAGCTGATGTGACATAACCCTCGGTTGGGCAGGGCGGCCGAACGTGTGCTTTCGCAAGGATGCGGCCGCCGGTTTCCAGTACTCCACGCGTTGCGATCAAACCCACCAGCTGCTCGCGCCTTACATCGACGGCGAACGAAAGCTGGAGCGAGCGCTTACCGATGAAGTCGTCTTTTCGCTTGGACACGATGTCTCCCATGCCCAGGTCAAGCGGCGTGGTTCGGCCGTTTGTATCCGAGCCCAGGTGGATGTAGCCTTTCTCGAGTCGCAGCCGCAACCAGGCCTCCATCCCGATAGGCAGCGGCGCCAGCGCGGTTTCTGCGAGCAAAGACTGCATCAGCGCGCCAGCGTAGCGCGCAGGTACAGAAATCTCGAACTGGAGCTCTCCTGTAAAGCTGATCCGCGCCACACGCGCGGGGATGCCCGCAACTGGTCCTTCACGGAATTCCATGTGTGCGAATGCTTTACCCGATGCGTCAAAACCGGGCTCAAGACGCATCAACAGTTCGCGCGCTTTCGGCCCAGCGATAGCAATCGACGCCCAGTTCGAGGTCACCTGCGCAATTGCTACCCGCGATTGCGGCCATTCGGTTTGTCGCCATCGCTCGAACCAGGCCGCCACCACCTCCGCGTTGCCCGAAGTTGGACTGGCAAGGTAGTGGTTCTCGGCTACGCAAGTCACGACGCCATCGTCAAAAATGACGCCGTCTTCCCGCAACATTACCGAATAGCGAACGCGCCCTGGTTTCAGTGTTGCTATGTTGGAAACATAGAAGCGCGCCAGAAAAGCGGCGGCGTCAGGACCTGTGACTTCAATCTTGCCCAGCGAGGATGCGTCAAACACCCCCACGCCGTTACGTACCGACGCCATCTCGGCCCTAACGGCGGCTTCCCTGTCGTCGCCGTTGGAGCGGTACCAGTCGGGCCGCTCCCAGCCGAAGTCCAGCACCACTGCGCCGAGGGCAATGTGTACGGCGTGCGCCGGCAAGTAGCGCCGTGGGCGGTACAAGTCACCTGAGCGCGCGCCCGCTATGCTTCTCATAGATGTCGCTGTGTAAGGAGGGCGAAAGCTTGTAGTGCCAACGGCGGAGATAGCGCAGCCCGAGAGTGCAGCCAGCAGGGCAAGGCCGTTGACGTTTGAAGTGCGACCTTGGTCTGTCCCCATGCCAAGCGTGGTGTAGCGCTTCAGGTGCTCAACAGAGACATAGTTCTCCTGCACAGCCAAGGAAATGTCGGAGACCTTCACGTCGTTCTGCAAATCAACCCACATCCTATGGGAGGCGCCGTGTGTGGGTAGCCAGAAAGGCCGGATGGCCCCGAAGCCGCGCGCACTGGCGATGAACCTTTGCCCGTTGAGCGTCGTGACCGTCGCCTCGGCGATCGCGCGGGCCGCAGCATGTGCCTGGTCCAGTGCCACTTGCAAATCCAGCGCGCCGTTCGCACCGCCCACCGCAAACCATCCGGCGGGCAGATCCTTGCACACAAACATGCTGCGCTCGACGTCGTATTCCGGCTTCACCCCGCGGTGCGCTGCCAGCTGGATCGCTGGCGTCCAGCCGCCGGAGACGGCCACGCCGTCGCAGAAAATCCATACGATGTTCGGAGTCGCCGCCTGCCGCAGCGCGATGGCTTCGAGTCGGCGATAGCCACGAGTGCTTTCAATCTGGCTCTCGCAATAACAAGTGATGCCCACCGCCCGCGCCTCGTTGAGGTAGATCGCCGAATTGGCGGGACGCGTATCAACTATAGCCACTACATCGACACCAGCCGCTTTGGCCTGCAGGGCGGTGAGGTAGGCGCTATCGTTGTTGGTGTAAACGGCCAACCGGCGTGCCGGCGAAACGCCAAACTCGCCGATGAAGCGCCGGACCGCTGACGACAGCATCACGCCTGGCCGATCATTACCTTCGAACAGCAGCGGCCGATCGACCATGCCGCTTGCTAGTACCACGTAACGCGCCATCAACTTCCAAATTCGTTCGCCGCGCACTCCTTGCGCATCCATGATTGTCTGAACTAATGTGAACATTTCGTTCTCATAGGCGCCCGTCACCGTCGTACCTGCTAGCAAAGTGCAATCGGCATCTGCCGCGATCTGTGTTCCGATTTGGCGGCTCCATTCTGCGGCAGGGACACCATCGAACCGTGCGCTCTCCCACCGGCAAGACCCACCTGGCTCTTTCTGGTCATCAGCGACGACCACCTTGAGTCCGCTGCCGCGCAAGGCTGTTGCCGCGGCCAGCCCGGCGGGGCCTGCGCCGATGATCAGGACGTCGCAAACGGCATGGCGTTGCTGCACTGTACGGTCGTTTGTTGCCTTCGCGGGCGCTCCATAGCCCGTGGCTTTGCGGATGAATGGCTCGAAAAGCGCCCAGCAGGGCCACTTGAAAGTTTTGTAATAAAAGCCCGCGCCGAGCATGCCAGAAAATAACTGTGTGACTGCTCCCAGATCGAATTCGACACGAGGCCAGCCCCCCACAGAACGGACTTTCATGCCTTGCGCAAGCCACACTTGGCCGGCCCTCAGGGCTGGCTCGTAGCTGTAGCCGTCCTGTACGGCTACAGCTGAGTTCGGATCTTCCGCTCCGACGCCAAAAAAGCCGCGCGGCCGCCGGTATTTGAAGCTGCGGGCGACGATGTTTACACCATTGGCAAGGAGTGCCGAGGCCAGCGTGTCTCCAGCGTAGCCTTTCATTGCTACGCCGTTGAAGCTGAAGTCCAGCATTTGCGACCGATCCACCAGTCCCCCATCCGTCAGTCGGTATCCACTGTTTCGGTGATTCATGGGCACGGCTCTTTTTCCGACCAGAGTACCACGTCAAAACGTACGATGTTTTCGATGGCGTGCGACACCGAATGGCGCCGAACCTTGAACCACTGCCCGCAGCCGGCTTCGCAACACCACTGCTCGTCACGCCATCCCTTGGGATTTGTGCGCATGAACAGGTAGTCCGTCCATACTTCATCCGATACGGTGGCCGGGTCGATGGCACGCTGGATATTGGCTTCGCCGCCATAGCGAAGCTCGTCCTCGACTCGCGACTCGAGGCAATATGGGCATTCAATGATGATCAAAGTTATTTTCCTCAGTGTGCGATGCCGGCGGCGGCGCTTTCGTCCACCAGTCGGTTGCTGCGGAAGCGATCCAAGCCGAACCGCTCGGCAAGTGGGTGGGTGCGGCCGGTTGCCAGCGAATGTGCCAGCACCAGGCCGCCAGCCGGAATCGCCTTGAAGCCGCCCGTTCCCCAGCCGCAGTTGATAAAGAGGTTCTCCACCGGGGTCGCACCGAGGATCGGCGAACTGTCGGGCACCACATCCACGATACCCGCCCAATGCCGCATCAACCGTAACTGACGGAACTCCGGAAACATCTCGGCTGCGGCTGTGACAACTTTCTCGATAGAGGGAAAATTTCCTCGTTGTGCGTGAGACGGGTATAGGTCGAGCATACCGCCCATCACCAGTTCCCCCTTTTGAGTCTGGTTGATATAGACGCCAGTCCCAGGGGAAAGGACTACGTGGTTCAAAAGTGGCTTCACAGGTTCCGAGACCATGGCCTGAAGGGGATAACTCGTGATCGGCAAGCCAAAGCCTGCCATCGCAGTGATGTTGCTCGAATGCCCTGCTACCGCGACCCCGACGCGGTCGCAGCCGATGGAGCCGCGGCTGGTCCTGACTTCAGCCACGCAGCCACCCTTCATGGTGAATCCTGTCACTTCGCAGTTCTGAATGATGTCCACACCGAGGCGATCGGCGGCCCTTGCGAAGCCCCAGGCGACGGCGTCATGGCGGATCGTGCCACCCCGTTTCTGCAGGAACGCGCCCAGAACGGGATAGCGAGCTGGCTCGTCGATGCATAGGCCAGGAAGCATTTTCTTCACTGCCGAGCGGCTGATGATTTCGCCATCCACGCCGTTGCATGCCAGCCAGTTGCTTTTGTGCCGTGCAGATTCAAGCTGATGCTGGTCGTGAATCAGTGTGAGCCAACCCCTTTGCGACAGCATGATGTTGAAATTGAGGTCTTGAGCCAACCCCTCATAGAGGCGAAGGCTCAGGTCATAAAGCGCCGCGCTTTCCGAAAACATGTAATCAGAACGCACATTGGTGGTGTTGCGGCCTGTGTTACCACCGCCGATCCAGCCTTTTTCTAGCACAGCCACGCGCGAGACGCCGTATTGGGCGGCCAGGTAGTAGGCGGTCGCAAGGCCGTGTCCGCCGCCGCCGATGATCACCACGTCATAGGCGGGACTGGGAACGGCGGATCTCCACGCTGGTAGCCAGGCGGTGCCTGGCCGGACCGCGCGGCGCAGCAGGCTCAGTAGTGAATAGTCCGTTGGCTTCATCGCCAACTCCGGGTCGCGCTCTCGGTCGCCTGCATAGATGCGATGTTGTGCAGCATGTCTGCGACCATGCTTGGCAGCGTGTGCCGGGGTTGCCAGCCCCAGTCGGTGCGTGCCAAACTATCGTCGATGGAACGAGGCCAGGTTTCGGCGATGGCTTGCCGGCCGTCAGGTTCGCAAGCAAGTTGAAAGTCTGCGATGTGATTTGAAATTTCGGCGGCGATTTGGCGCGGGGTGAAGCTCATGCCAGAAAGGTTGTAGGCGCCGCGCTCACTGACCGAGGACGCTGGAGCCTCCATTAGTTCGAGCGTGGCGCGCAGCGCGTCAGGCATATACATCATCGGTAACGCCTGATCCTCCCTAAGAAAGCAGGTGTAGCGTCCCTCAGCGAGGGCAGCGTGGAAGATGGCTACCGCATAGTCGGTCGTGCCACCGCCTGGCAGAGTCTTGTACGAGACCAGTCCCGGATAGCGCAGGCTGCGTACGTCGAGGCCTCGTGTCTTGTAGTACCAGCGGCACCAACCTTCGCCCGCCAGTTTGGATACGCCGTAGACCGTTTCCGGTTCCATGATCACGCGCTGCGGCGTGTGCTCGGGGGGAGAGGTTGAGCCGAAGGCGGCTATGGAACTCGGCCAGAACACGCGATCCAGTTTCATCGCGTGGGCGACGTCCAGCACGTTGAGAAGGCCCTGCATGTTGAGGCTCCAGGCCCATTGCGGTGCACTTTCTCCCGTCGCGGACAACGCGGCTGCTAGATGATAAATCTGTGTAATGGCGTACTTGCGCACTGTCTCGGCCAAGGCACTGCGATCAGTCACGTCCAGCATTTCGTGCCGAAGTTGACCCAGTCGCCCCACAGGAGCTAGGTCGCTAGTGACGACGGTAGCGTCTCCATACCGCTCGGACAGAGCGAGTGCCAGTTCGGTCCCGATCTGACCATTGGCACCAGTGACAAGAATCATGGGCGTGCGGCTCATGCAAGTATCTCGAGTTCCCGTCCGGCTTGGACAAAAGCCTTGACGGCCGCTTCAAGGTGCAGCCTTTCATGAAGCGCACTGATCTGCACGCGGATGCGCGCTTGGCCTTTTGGGACTACCGGAAAAAAGAAGCCGACCACATAGATGCCGAGCTCCAGCAGCCGGGATGCGAGTTGTTGCGCGACTGCCGCGTCGTACACCATGATCGGAATGATGGGGTGGGAGCCCGGCTTGACGTCGAATCCCGCAGCTTGGATGGCCTCGCGGAAGAAACGCGTGTTGACTTCCAGCTTCTCGCGTAAAGCATTGCTTGTTTCGAGCAAGTCCAGCACCGCGATACTGCCGGCCACTATGCAGGGAGCCACAGTGTTCGAAAAAAGGTAAGGGCGCGATCGTTGGCGCAGCATGTCGATGATTTCCCGGCGACCGCTCGTGAACCCACCCGAGGCACCGCCCAGCGCTTTGCCCAGCGTACCCGTTATGACGTCAACCTGGCCAACTACTCCCTTTAACTCTTGCACACCTCTGCCTGTTGCGCCTACAAATCCTGTCGCATGGCACTCGTCGATCCCCAACAATGCACCGTAAGCGTCGCACATCCGCCGGATGTCATCCAGCGGCGCAATCGCGCCGTCCATCGAGAAGACGCTGTCGGTGAAAACCAGTTTGAACCGGGCGTTGTCCGTTGCGGCCCGCGCCAGGCAACGTTCTAGGTCTACCAGATCGCCATGGCGATAGCGGTACCGCCGGGCTTTGCAAAGTCGAATCCCGTCGATGATGGAGGCATGGTTCAGTTCGTCGCTGATGACGGCGTCTTCCTCACCGAGTAGGGCCTCGAAAAGTCCCCCGTTTGCATCGAAGGCAGCGGCATACAGGATGGTGTCCTGTGTGCCCAGGAAACGTGAAAGTCTGGCTTCAAGGGTTTTGTGCAAGTCCTGCGTGCCGCAAATGAATCGCACTGAACTGAGACCGTAGCCATGACTGTCGAGCGCCGCGTGCGCAGCGGCAAGTACGGCTGGCTGGGAGGACATGCCCAGGTAGTTGTTGGCACAAAGATTTAGCGGTTCGCGACCGTCGGCGATTCGGATCACCGCGGCTTGTGTCGAGGTAATGACGCGTTCCTGCTTTAAAAGCCCCGCTTCTGACAGGTTCTGGAGCTGATCGCGAAGTGATCCATAGAAGCCTTCGGCATCACCCATGGGTTGCCTCCGACACCTGTGCAAGCGCCCGTGTTGCTTCGTAGTGATTTCGGTCCGTTTCACGATCTTTTCTCACCGCCAGCGCGTCACCAATCACAGTTTGCCTGTACAAACCGGCGAATACGCCTTGAACCTGCGAGGCTATGGCGAGAAACAATGCAGTCATTTCGTTAATGAACGTCTCAAGCAGGAAAGCGTGCGGTGTCCGCGACCATGCCGTGCACATCCAGTGGCGCCTCAACTCGTAGTCCAGGCAGTCGGCTAACGCGGCCGACGATGAATGGCTTTGTGCCTTGACATGCAAGGTGACCCACACGGGCCGCGGCTGCGGCTCATGGGTACACATGCCCTCCGCCAAGCGCAACTCGAGCCTGTCGATCTTGATATTCTGAGTGTTTTCCATCTTCATTCGTATCTCGAAATTTTGCCTCTAGTCAAATGATACATCACTGTATCACATGATTTTTAAACGAGATATCAGTTATCTTCACAGGAAAATTTCTTATCTTTCCGATAGATCAGTGTTTTTTATTTATATACAACTATGTATCTTTATAAAATTTGTTGAATAATAAATAGAGTCACCATGCCTAGCTACCTGCTCAACGATCTCAAGACCAACGATCCGTCCCTAAGGGAGATCGTGCACAACGATCATGCCCGCTGTGAACAACACATTGAGCGTATAGCGACCGAGCAGTACGCATCTCCTGCCATGATGCAGGCCAAGGGAAGCCGGCTCATCAAAAAATATGCGGATGGCTATGCCGGACGCCGCTATTACGGCGGCTGGTAATTCGTCGATCACGCAGGCAACTTGCAATTGACCGGGGAAAGTGGCTCTTCGGACCCGGCCGGTTTGGCTAGGCTGCGAACGTACAGCCTAACTCCGGCGCACTAGCCAGCGCAGCCGTCTTCATGGCATTCCCGAACTCAGGCTATACGTTCATGACGGTGGGGTGATGGAAGGTGGCCACCTGCCCCACAGCATGGCCTGCAAAACGCGCGAGACCGAGCCGATGCTCATCCGCGTTGGAGCGTCCGCTTGCTCGCTGAAAATCGACTTCTTGGGGTTGGCGGCTTCGGCGGAGGACGTAGGCGCTCTCCTCAGGTTGTTGTGGCCCACTATGGGGAGCTGCTTGCTGCTGGCGTGTATCCCAACCCGATCCAGCAGCGGACATAGTCAACAGCACGACTCAAAAGAGCCTGTGGTTCCTGAGAGACGAGATTATCGTGACTCAGCTCGGATACGAAAAGGCCATCAAAAAGCGGAATATTTCCAGGGCTCCATGGTGGCCCGCTGATGCATGTGATAGCCACGACGGCAGTCGTATTTAAGGAGGCGCTTAAGCCAGGATTTCAGCGTTACTAGTACCAGATGGTGAAAACGCCAAAGCTCTCGCCGAAGTGCTGACGGCACACGGCCTGCGAATCGTCAGCGGTCACCCCGTCAGCCATGTGATGTTGGTGGGACACGTTTCCCCGCGGACTCGTTGTCAAATTGGTCTAGTTCCGATCGCAGCAATTTGCAACTCAATCTGCAAAACCTCAATCCGCAAGACAATCTGCAAAACCAATTGACAAACAACACTGTATCTTTTAATATTCGGTCAGACCCTGCCTGTATGAGGGTCTGTAATCGAGCTTGCGTACGAGAAAAATCTGGCGACGGCGGTCTTGCCAAATCGCCTATTACGACGATGTATCTTTTAATTAAGTGGCTGTAGAAGTTCCAGATCGAATCGCAAAACGACCTGCGATCCGTAACGAAGTTGTTCTTTTGGTCGGTATCAACATCAAAGGTATTCCATGACAAAAAGTTTTATTGCAGGTTCCACGATGATGCGTGCACTCAGGATGACAGCACTGTTGCTGCCCCTGTCTTTTGGCGCGTCGCATACAAACGCGCAGACACTTTCTCTTCGTCTTGCGCACAATCTCTCCGCGTCCGAGCCATTCAACGTAGCGGCTGAACGGTTTGCCGCGGAAGTCGGCAAACGTTCGAACGGCAGCATCAAGGTAGCGGTCTACCCAAGCGAACAGCTAGGCCCGAATAAGGAAGTTCTGGAAATGGTCAAGCAAGGTGCAAACGTGATCACCTTGGTCGATGCAGGATACTTAGCCGACTACGTTCCTGATTTTGGCGTAGTTCAAGGACCCTACCTGATCAAGAATCCTGATGACTTCCAAAAGCTGCTGGCTTCCGATTTGTTCAAGGGCCTCGTTCGCGATGCGAAGAGCAAAGGCATCATGCCGCTCGCGTTCAATTGGTATATCGGTAGCCGACATGTCATTGCCAACCGCCCGATCCGAACACTGGACGACTTCAAAGGGTTGTCGATCCGAGTGCCGCCGGTGCCCATGTTCAACAGGACTTTTGCCGGCTTGGGTGCGCGCCCCGTCACGCTTCAATGGTCTGAGGTGTACACCGGACTCTCGCAGAACGTGGTGAACGCCGCTGAAGCGCCCTTGCCGACCATCTATGGCTCTAAGCTGCATGAAGTCAGAAAATTTGTTTCGCTGACAGGGCACTTTGCTGCGTTTCTTGGTCTTGCGATGAACGCGCAAACGTTCGACAAGCTGACCCCCGAGCAGAAAACCATTCTGGTGAGCGAAGCAGAAGCGGCTGGCGACTTCCTGAAAAAACTGACGATCGAAAAAGAAAAGGTGGTGCGTGCTGACCTAGTCAAGGAGGGCGTCACCTTCGTGGAGCCCGCAGACATCCTGCCCTTCCAGAACGCCACTGCCTCCGTCTACAACGAATTCCCGAAGTGGTCGGCCGGTCTTCACCAGAAGGTCCAGGCCATCCTTCAGGCAAAGTAATCCAAGAGTCGCACGCAGTTTGAGGACCGCGATGAAAAGTACTCCAACAAAATCAGTCTTTAGCGCACGATGGTGCGTGGACAATTTTGAAGAGATTGTGGCGTCGGTAGCGGTTGTTGTCGTCGTCCTGGCCGTGGTGTGGGGTGTCGTGACGCGCTACATCACGGCGCAGGCGGCGGCATGGACGATCGAGATTTCGACGATCAGTTTTGGTTGGGTGGTGTTCTTCGGCTCTGTCGCCTGCTTTAAATACAAGATGCATCCTGCGGTGGACGTGCCCTTGGGCCGCTTGCCCGCCTCTGTACGGCATGCGCTAGTTTGGTTGAACCATCTGCTCCTACTGGGGTTCTTCATTTTCATGACGTGGTTCGGGGTCCGATTCTCCATCGACGCGTGGATCACACGTTCGACGGCACTGGGGCTTCCGATGACCGTGCTCTACGCGCCTATTGCCCTCTGCTTTGGCTTGATGTTCGTGCGCTATCTGCAGTACGTGATTCTGGCCAGCAAGGCGGTCGAAAATGCTCGCTGATCTAGCGCCTGCCATCCTCATGTGCGTGCTGTTCGCTATCAACACACCGATCGCGTTTGCCATTGCTATCAGCGCTCTGTTCTTCTTCTTGCTGGACGGCTCGATACCGTTGAACATCTTCTTCCAGAAGATGGTGTCGGCGACCGATTCCTATCCATTACTGGCGATGCCCTTCTTTATTCTTGCGGGCTCCATCATGAATGTTTCGGGCATTACGGCGAAGTTGCTGGCGTTAGCAGATGCGCTAGTCGGCCACATGACGGGTGCGCTTGCGCAGATGTGCACGGTGCTCGCAACCCTAATGGGCGGGCTAACTGCCTCGGCGACGGCAGATGCTGCCATGCTCGCAAAAACGGTGGGCGTGGAGATGACGCGATCGGGCTACAGCCCTGCTTTCGCGGCCGTCATTACCTCTTGCGCCTCAATCATTACGTCGTTGATTCCACCTTCCATCGGACTCGTCATCTACGGATACATGACGGATACGTCCGTCGGGCGACTTTTTGTGGGAGGCGTCGTGCCCGGGTTGCTGATTGCCGCGTCCCTAATGGTTACCACCTGGTTCGTATCGAAGAAACGGGGATACCTGCCCCTGCGCAAGAATTTTGTTGGAATGCCAACTGTGCTGAAGGCGACCCGGGAAGCCTTGTGGGCGCTGTCGATACCCGTGTTCATCATCATTGGCATTAGGTACGGTATTTTCACGCCCACCGAGGCCGGTGCGATGGCCGTGTTGTATGTGCTCCTTGTCGGCTTGTTCGGGTACAAGACCCTGAAAATAGGAGACCTTCCCGGTTTGCTCAAGGAGACCGCTCTCGACACAGCTTCCGTCATGCTGATGATCTGTGCGGCGAGCGCCTTTGGGTTTTACCTCGCCTGGGAAGCGCTACCGCCGAAAGTTGCTGTTTGGCTCGTCACTCTCACGAAGGACCCAGTGGTGCTCTTGTTGCTTATAAACGTGATGTTGATCATCCTAGGCACTGCTGTCGAGGGGGTCTCGGCGCTAATCATCCTTACACCTGTACTGCTGCCGGTAATCCTCAAGCTGGGGATCGACCCAGTTCATTTTGGCATTATCCTGGTCACCAACCTGACCATCGCCGGTGTGACTCCACCGGTCGGGCAGATGATGTTCGTCAGCTCCCAGGTACTCAGGGTGCCCATGAATGACTATGCCGTCGAGGTGATGCCTTTCCTCGGAGCCCTGATGGTGTCACTCTTGCTGCTCACCTACTTTCCGCAAATTACTATTTGGTTGCCTAATCTCATCTATGGCGGCTCGCCTTAATAACCCGCCAGATGGATAAACACCGTACCCTCAACTCAGGAGAAACTACATGACTATTGACATAGAAGCTTTGCGTGCACGTGTCGCGCGATTCAAGGATTTGAAATCGAGCTCTTCGGCGTTTCCGGACACAAAAATTCCAGGCTACGAACGGGAAATTTTCAATGTTATCGGGCAGGGAGTCACAGAAGACAAGTCGCTCCAGCCATCGATTACAGACAACCGAGACTTCAACCTGACTTTTATGAAGTCAGAGCCAGGTAAGGGCTCGTCGTTGCACGATCATGAAACCATCGAATGCTTTGTGCCGCTTTCAGGCCGTTGGGCCATCGGGCTGGGGGACGACGGTGAATACGAAATCATTCTCGAACAATTCGACACGTTCTCGGTACCGCCTGGAGTCATGCGTTCGGTGAAGAACGTCGGCACTGAAGCCGGGGTAGTGCTGACAATTTTGGGCGGAACAGACCCTGGGCGCGTCAAGTGGGCGGCAAAGGTCAACTAGCGCCGGGTGGCAGTCACAGCTGACTGCGGTCAGCTAGGCGGCTTTCTTCGGTCTGGATTTTCTGAGCACCGAAGCTTCCGGCCCATCAAAATGCTCGGCGCCTATCAAAATACGCATGTACATCGGCAGTAGACGCTTTCGCTCGGCGGTCGATTGCACGACGCCGATCGCGTAGTAGCCGATCTGGTGATAGTAGAAGACGCCTGCACGCAAGGCTGCCTCTTCTTCGTCGCAACCGATGGCCAGGAACAGCTTGCGCAAGAGATCAATCCTTTTGGCATCGACGCGCTCAAGGGCCCAGGCTGCGCGTCGGTCGTGGCGAGCCCAGTCCCTGACTGCCAAGTCAAATTTTGGATCAAAGCCATCTTCTTCGATGAGGCGATCATTCAGTTGGTTGAACGCGTCACGTGCTTGCTGCGGCGTTTTGTGCGTGGGGAGGGGAAGCGCAAAGATGTTTTCCTGCTCCCACAACTCCAACAGACGTACCAGCAGATCTCCGCGATCCGTAAAATGTTTATAGAAGCCGCCTCGCGTGACCCCCAGCCGCTGCGCAAGTCGGTCAACCTTGACGCCGTTGATACCGTCTTCAACCAAGGCCCGTTTTGCAAGATTGACCCAAGTCTCTGGGGGGGTTTTGGGAATGAGATTTGCCATCACGAATGCTAACATCTTTGAATCACCATCGGGCTCAAATTGGATGGGTTGCTTGCCTTTAGATCAAGTGACAAAGCCCGCGCGCGCGATGGCCGAGGCAACACACTATCTGAATGGTCGCCGGTAGACACTGCGCATCTGGGCCATCAGGCGTTCGTAGACCGAATCATATGTCTCGGAGCCTGCCGTCTTGGTCGCGCACTGTGGTCGTTGAGCGTGATTGTGCGCCCATGCCTATGGTGATCCAGGAAAATGACCAGCGGGGTACCAGTGGCGCATCAGGCCAGGCAGGCACATGTCCAATGGTCATTCCAGCCGGTACTTCAGGCTTGCCTCGGCGGTGCTGGGTTCTGGCGACCGCCGGTGGATCGGACCTCAATCATCGTCACCTTTATTTCTGTCGCCGAATCTGCGCTCACCGCCGTCTTCGCTGGCCTTGCCCTGAATGTCGTGTTTGTTGCTGCTGCGGTGGCAGGCCACGCAATCGGTGAAGTCGCGGATGCCTTCCTCCACGTGCCCGCGGCGGATGTTGCTCACGCCGACATCACCCGGCTAGACAGCACCATGGTGCGCGCATTCGGATGGGGCAAAGCAGCAGGCCACAAAGCCATAGTGCGCCTGTTCCAGCGCTCTGATCAACCCAGTGCCACACGGGTTCAAGCAAGCAGCTACCGCTGGCTCTTTGACAAATTCCAGCTCAAACCCCATCGCGCTGGGTGTGGACTCCACGGCACTGACCCGCTGGTGCAGCCAGATCGAAGGTGGCGCCAAGGGTGTTTGGGCACATTTGTTAGCTACGAAATGGCTCAATCACTATAAGCGCGTGACTTTTTTTGACCTAGATCGCCATTGCTTTCCACCTCGACTTGCCGAGCAATTCCGGAACCCTGGCCACTGACCGAGAAGGACTTGCCTGACTTGGCATCCATCAACCCGCATGACCTGAACATTTGGGCTATTTGGATCTATGTGCTCATCACTGAATGACTTAAATTACTATAAGCGTGTGACTTTTTTCTTTTTATAAATAATCTGTATATTCCAGCTAAATACGTGTGAATTCCAGGATTTCTCAAGTCCTGACTACATGGGACAAGCACTTGATCAAAATCACCGTCAACAGCGCAGTCTACGCAGCCCTGAGCCTGGCTTTTCCCAAGCCTACCAACAGTGCCCACCGAGCGCTGGCTAAATACATCAGCGTGCTGGAAGCCATGCTGTTCAAAAGCCTGCACTTTGCTGCCACACCCCTGCAGCGCAAGTTAGATTTATTTGCTATCTCGCTGCAACAGCTGGCAAATCAAGGCGGTCAGATCGGACCCAAAAAGCTGCGTGTACATGCCTGGCTCAGGAACAACAACTTGAACTTGGTAGAACCTGTGATCCTTGGCACAAGCCAAAGCAAGGAAGTCAGCCAGTGCCGATTGACCAGCCTGGTGACCATGGTGGACACACTGGCAGTAGAGGACAAGATATTGACATCCATCAGCAGTGACCAAGAGCTAGACCAGTACCTCAGTGGAGACGAGTTCAGTG
>CAXNFT010000033.1:0-15458 GCA_964201255.1 Rhodoferax sp. | reverse complement strand
TTCTTTAGGGTGAGTGTGCAGTTTTGGGGTTTTTGGTTTCGGATGATCCTTGCCGACGGGCTGGGTACCGATGTATTGGGTAATCACTCATTCTTTTAGGAATCTACCATGGGCGGCATAGTCGGAATCGTTTTCGTACTGGTTTGCGTGTTTGGCAGCTACCTGGCCGGTGGTGGATCGCTGGGAACTTTTGCTCATGCAGCGCCTATCGAGGGTTGGTGTATTTTGGGGTCGGCGATTGGCGGCATGATCATCGGGAACAGCCCTGACGTGGTCAAGGCTGTGTTCGCCGGTATCGGGCGGACCTTCAAAGGCTCAAAATACCACAAACAGGATTACCTCAACACCATATTTTGTGTCTCGAAAGTGATGAAAACCCTCAAGAGCGAGGGCGGGGTCGCGCTAGAGGCCCACATCGAGACACCAGAGTCAAGCGCCATTTTCGGCGAGTACCCCAACATACTCAAAGACCATGCCTTGCTGCATCTCATTACAGATACTGTGCGGTTGATGGTGGTGTCTCAGGGAACGCTTAGTCCAATGGCTGTGGAGGAGGTGATGGATGCGGCAATAAAAACGCATCACCACGATGAACTGAAGGCCTCAGATGCCATTGCGACCTTGGCGGGAGCCTTGCCGGCTCTGGGTATTGTGTCTTGTGTGATGGGCGTGGTGAAGACCATGGACAACATCGACCAGCCACCTGCCATTTTGGGAGGCTTGGTCGGTGCAGCCTTGGTGGGTACCTTCATCGGGGTGTTCCTGGCCTATGGTTTCTTTGAGCCCTGGGCTAAACGCCTGACACAAATCATTGAAGATGAGTCCTGCATGTACCACGTGGTCAAGCAAATCATCATTGGCACTATGCATGGGCATCCGATGCCCTTGATTCTCGAGGCCGCACGTGTGGCCATCAGCCACCACAATCAGCCTAGCTTCGCTGATGTGTTTGATGGATTGCGTGGCAAGTAAGCATGGCAACCCAAGCCGCCGTCGCTCAGGCGCCAGCAGATCCAGAGGCCGAAGTAGCAGGCGCGTCACCGGCTTTGGTACCCACGACAGCGCCAGAGGAGCCCCCCCCAGCAGAGGCTGCGCTGGCGCCGATTATCGTTATCAAGAAAATCATGCCAGGCCACGCTGGCGCGCATGGTGGTGGATGGAAGATTGCGCTGGCCGACATGATGACGGCCATGATGGCCTTTTTCCTGCTGATGTGGATTTTGGGTGCTACGCAAGAGGTGCAAAGAAAGAGTGTGGCCGATTTCTTTATTCCGTCGAGTTCGATGGCTCAGGTGCAAATAGGTGCACTGGCTGGCTCAAATGGCCTTCTGGGTGGCAAGTCGATCATTGATCCAGATGGCTTCCCCTATACCGCCAAACAGACTGCCATGATGCAGATGGTGGCACCGCGTTCCGAAGGTGGGCCGACTGAAAACGAACCGTCCCCCAACAGTGAAAATGCGCGTGACAATGATGCGCAGACCAAGGCAGAGAGCAAACAGGCTGCTCAAGATGTAGACAAAGCCAACTTCGACAAAATGGAGAAGGAGGTGAAAGAGCAGCTCGCAGCCAACCCGAACCTGGAGCAGCTCCAAACCCAAGTGCAGTTTGTCCGCGAGAAGGAGGGCCTTAGGATCGAAGTTATTGATAAAGCGGACTTCGCGATGTTCCCACTGGGCAGCACCAAGCTGCAACCGAAGGCACAGGCGCTAATGGCGGAAATTGCCAGGTCGTTGGCGACTACTGACAACAAGCTCAGTGTGCGCGGTCACACGGACAGCGTTGCATTTGCAAGCAAAGATGGCCGCAATAACTGGTCTTTGTCGGCCGAACGGGCTGAGTCCACCCGTGCAATGCTGGAGAAAAGCGGTATCAAGTCAGACCGCTTCACTCAAATTGAGGGTGTTGCCGATACCGCGCCCTACAACCCGAACGATCCCAAGGACCCTCGCAATCGCCGCATCAGCATCACAGTGAAGTTCAGGGACTGAACACTGATTCGCAGGCCTTGTAGGCGCGCTTGATGCAGGTTTGTGCCAGACGGCTTGCCAGGGCGAGCTCTTTTGGCGACAAGCCTGCAGATACCAACTTCAGTGCATCACTTGCCTCTGAATGGCCCTGCTCTGCGGCCATGGTGTACCAGGTGGCTGCCACCACACTGTCTTTCGAAAAACCCTGACCGTTTTCATGCATGGCGCCCAATTTGAACTGGGCCCTCGCCTCGCCCTGGGCGGCTGCCAAACGCAGCCAGGTGATGGCCTGAGGATAGTCCTGCTTCACGCCCTGACCAAAAAAATACATCAGACCTAGCAGGGATTGTGCCTCGGCCTTGCCGGTTTGTGCGACCAGTCGCCACTTCTCCACGGCCACGGCGTAGTCCTTGCGCTGGTAGGCAGCGTAACCATCCTCCCAAGGCCCCGCAATGACGATGCTGGGTTTGGCGATGAGCAGCAGGAGCACAAGAAGTGCAGAGGTGGATTTCGGCATGCTGGGTTTGGAGATTTGATAATGGACCACAGTGTCGTTTGTCTGAGCTTAGGTTTCAACCGGGCCTGAACCGGTACTGAACAGCGCAAATTTCTTACCGTTTCTAGAGCGTCAAACGCGTTCCCAGCCTAGAGCCTTTCAGGCTGTCGGGAAGTCGACATATCGCTTGGCACATGTCTTGCAAAGAGAAGGTGGTTACTGACGTTCACCCGACTAACACTGTTCCAAGATTGCGACAACACAATGTCTTCCACAGCCCTCTGGCTAGATCCCTTTCGTTCGCTCAAGCCGACCGAGCAAGCGCTGTTGGATCAGGCAGGCGTCTCGATATCCTTGGTTCGCACATTCGACGAACTGGCAAACTCTTTGAACCGGCTGGACAATGAACCTGCATTGTTGGTTTTGGGTTTGGGCTCTGATATTGAGTTGTTGAAGGAAACGTGGGACATGTTCAGGAACACCCATGACAAACTGGCGGTGATCTGCCGTGTCGAGCGGCAGAATCTTGAACTGGCGGTAGCTTCAATGCGCCACGGTGCCTGTCACGTGCTGGCTGCCGACGACTGGACTGCCGAGGCTTGGCGCGATGCGCTAGTTTGTGCAAATGGTCGATCTGATGATGCAACTTTGAACGCGCGAATTCCTGCGGTGAGCCCCGTTCAATCCAAGCGCCCGCTCAGTTCAGCGACGCCCAGGAATTCGGTGCGAAGCGTAGTTTTTGTCGATCCGGTCAGCGTCAAGTTACTGGCGTTGGCACAGCGTGTGGCACAAGCGCAGGTGACCGTGCTGCTTGAGGGACCTACCGGTTCGGGCAAGGAGGTGCTTGCGCGCGTGCTGCATGAGTCCTCGCCGTCGCAGGGTGGTCCGTTCATTGGTCTGAATTGCGCCGCTTTACCAGAGCACATGATTGAGGACATGCTGTTTGGCCATGAAAAGGGTGCTTTCACTGGGGCGGTCAAGGATCATCGCGGCATGTTCGAACAAGCTCAAGGCGGTACGATTTTTCTGGACGAGGTGGGTGACCTGCCCATTGGGCTTCAAGCCAAACTATTGCGGGTCTTACAGGAGCGCAGCCTCGTCAAGCTGGGGAGTGAACGCGCAATCGCTTTGGATGTTAGGGTGATTGCGGCGACCAACAAGAACCTCCGCTTGGCCATTGAGCGGCGGGAATTCCGTGAGGATCTGTACTTTCGGTTGAGCACATTCAAGTTGCGTGTGCCGCCGGTCGCAGAGCGACGGGGCGACATCTTGCCCCTCGTGGCGCGTGTGCTGGCGCGCCACCAGCGAGACGATGAAGTATGGACGGTGAGCCCTGCCGCCCAAGCCTGTCTGCTGTCCTATGCGTGGCCGGGAAACGTTCGCGAAATAGAAAACGTTGTCCAGCGGGCCATGGTGCTTTGCCAAGACCGGCACATCGATGAACACCATCTGATGTTTGATGACGCCCCCGATGCTGTGGGCTTGGCCGCCATGTTGGATGAGTCGACGGAGCTTCCATGTCTGTTGGAGCCTTTGACGTCAGAGACGAAGGGCTCCGTGGCCTACCACGAGTTGGATTTGGCCGGCCGCAGCAAGTTGCAGACAGTGGTAAAGCAGAGCGAAAACCACGTGATCAGATCGGCGCTTGAGACGTCAAAAAACAGAGTTGAAGCGGCGCAAAAACTGGGGATCAGTCCCCGGACTTTGCGCTACAAATTGGCGCAGTTGCGGGACCATAGCTCTGCGCAGTTGGCCAGTGCCTGAATGTCTGCAGCAGCCGCCCACTATTAAGGAATCATCATGATTGAACGAGCTACTTCGGCCGCAAATATTGCTTCCATGCTCAAGACCATGCAATTGCACGCTGCGCAAGCAGGTGGCCTTGATGAGCAGGCCACGAATGGCATCGCAGCACCTAAAAGCGATTTTTCACAAATGGTGCGGAGCGCGATTGGCCAAACCAACGACATGCAGGTCGAATCCAATCAGGCGGCCCAGGCGTTTGAGCGTGGTGAAGCCGTGCCTTTGACAGATCTTGTGCTCAAGATGCAAAAGGCATCGTTGGCCTTTGAGACCACGCTGCAGGTGCGTAACAAGGTCCTCAAGGCTTATGAAGAAGTGATGAACATGCCGGTTTAATCCTGGCCGACATCAAAATAATTTTTTTCGCTGAAAGACTTAACTATGGCGACCGCAACCGCAAGCGCACCAGACGGCACTTTGCTCCCGGGTTCTGACGAGGTCCGTGCACTGACCACTCGGTCCGGGCGTGATCGCCGGTCCAATACAGAAGGGCCGGCTGGGCCAGCGAATAGCCTGAGCACCAACTATCTGGGTGGCAGTGTGGCAGTGGCCGATGGCTCGAGCTTGTTTGGTCCGATCAAACAGATTTTAGACCAGCCGGTCATCAAAAAGTCCTTGCCCTTGATCGTGATTGCCCTGATGTTGTTGGTGTTTGCAGCGACATACACCATGGTGAACGCGCCAAAATACAGGCCGGTGGTCATGGGTGCGACCGAGGGCGACCAGCAGGCTGTCTTTGAAGCACTGCGAGCTGGCGAATTCAAGCCGGTGATTGATTCCGGCTCAGGACAGATCACTGTACCGGCGAGTCGCTACCACGAGGCGCGTATTTTTCTTGCGTCCAAAGGCCTTCCAAAAACCGCCGCAACCGGCCTGGATAGCCTGAAAGATCAGTCAGCGATGACGACCAGCCAGTTCATGGAGCAGGTTCGGTACACCTCCGCGGTAGAGCAGGAGTTGGCGCGCAGTATTCAACAGATTGATTCCATTCAGTCTGCAAGAGTTCACCTGGCCACCAGCAAGCCGTCGGTCTTTGTGCGCGACCGCGTGCCGCCCAAGGCCTCGGTTGTGTTGACACCGCAAAATGGCCGCAGCGTCAGTCCGACGCAGGTTCAAGCTATTGTTCATCTGGTGTCGTCCAGCGTCCCTTTGTTGACACCTCAGAACGTGACAGTCGTGGACAACGTTGGCAAACTGATGACGGATGCAGATTCGGATGCATCAATGGGCATGAATGCCGGTCAGACCAAGCACAAGCAAGCAATGGAGGAACTCTACCGGCAGCGCGTGATGCAGATTTTGTCACCCATTGTGGGTGAGGCCAATGTTCGTTCTCAAGTTAATTTGACGCTGGATTTCAGTCAAACCGAAACCACATTGGAGGACTTTGACACTCAAGGGAAAGGTCCCAAAACCCGCTCCGAGGTTACCAGTGAAGACCGAAACAGTGCCAAGGAAGCCAGCGGTGTTCCTGGGACGCTGTCCAACACCGCTCCGGCGGCACCAACAACGTCGCTCAACACGACGGCAGCACCCTCTCAGGCAGCAGGGGCTGACGAGCGGACGACCATCGCCGCACGGACCACTCGTAACTATGAGATCGATCGATCGGTGCGTCATATCAAAAGCGCCAGTGGAACAGTTCAGCGCCTCAGCGTTGCGGTCGTGATCAACGAAAGACCGCCGGTAGCACAGCCCAAGAATGATAAGGGTGAAGAGCAAGCTGCCAAGCCGAATCCCTACACAGAGGAGGAAGTGGAGCGCATGCAACAACTGGTGCAGGGCGTCGTTGGGTTCGACGAAGCGCGCAAAGACGTCGTCAACGTCGTGCAGGCCAAGTTTGAAACCGAGGTGCCACTTGATCTGACAGTGCCTTGGCACAAAGATGACGCAGTGCTCACCAATATCAAGTCGGCTTTCCTTGGCCTGGTTTTTGTGCTGTTCTCCTTGTTGGTGATCCGGCCGGTGGTGATGCACCTGCTTAACCGTGACAAAGAGGCAGCTGAGAACGCAGCAACCAGCTTGCAGTTGGCACAAAACGAAGCGTTGGCGCTGGAAGCGGAGGCCGATTTACAGTCCGCAGAGGCAGGTGGTGCAAGGGAGCTGTCGCCGGCGGAGACGCTCGATGAAATGAAAGCAAAAATGAAGTCCAAGAAATCAAATATCTCCGCAGAAATGCTGGATACGGCCAATACCTACGACGACAAAGTTGCCTTGATCCGCATGATTGTGTCCGACGATTCGGCGCGTGTAGCGAGTGTATTCAAGGCCATGATCAAGCCGGGTTGACGGTAGTCCTGGAGCAAACACAATGGCTGATGAATCGAATATGGCTGGCGCACAGGGTGTGCCC
The DNA here is from genome assembly GCA_964201255.1 of Rhodoferax sp. Lineage (GTDB taxonomy): Bacteria > Pseudomonadota > Gammaproteobacteria > Burkholderiales > Burkholderiaceae_C > Rhodoferax. The sequence continues at coordinate 8,836 of CAXNFT010000033.1, read as the reverse complement.
TCAGGCGGGAATCACGAGGCGCTCCAGCGGGAGCTGCAAAATCTAACCAGCACCCAGCGTGCGGCGGTCCTGATGCTTTTGTTGGGTGAAGAGCAGGCAGCAGACATCATCCGTTTTCTCAACCCGAAAGAAGTTCAGGCGCTTGGCATGGCCATGGTTCAGGTTGCCGAACTGTCTCAGGACGCAGTTAACGCGGTGCTTGACGAATTTGTCGCCACCATCAAGCGCCAAACCAGCTTGGGTTTGGGAACTGCCGATTATGTGGAAAAAGTTTTCAAACGTGCTTTGGGCAATGACAAGGCGGCTTCTGTTTTGGGGCGCATCAACCCCGGGCACAGCAGCAAGGGCCTTGACATCTTGGCTTGGATGGATGCCAGGTCTATTGCCGACATGATTCAGGGAGAACATCCGCAGGTGGTGGCCATTATCCTGTCGGTGTTGGAGAACGTCGTCGCAGCCGATGTGTTGAACTTTTTACCGCCAGATTCGCGCGCCGAAGTGATGCAGCGGGTGGCCAAGCTGGAGACGGTGCAGCCCTCTGCCATGGAGGAACTTGAGGCCATCATGAAAAAGCAGTTCTCCAGTAACTCCTTGGCCAAGTCATCGAGTTTTGGCGGTATCAAGGCGGCCGCCAATATCTTGAACCTCACCAAATCTGCGCTGGAGGCCTCGGTAATGGGTGGGTTGCGAACCCTGGATGCTGATCTGATGCAAAAAATTCAGGACAACATGTTCACCTTTGAAAATTTGGTCAGCGTGGACAACAAAGGTATCCAGGTCATCATGCGCAATGTTGATCCAGACCAGATGATGATTGCGCTCAAAGGCGCGAGCGATCCTGTCAAAGACAAGTTTTTCAGCAATATGTCCGAACGTGCAAGGGGCATGTTCAAGGACGACATGGAGGCCAAGGGCCCCATGCGCCTGTCAGATGTGGAGCTGGCGCAAAAAACCATCATGCGGACGGCACGCAAACTGGCAGACGCTGGCGATTTGGTCCTGGGCGGCGGTGCCGACTATGTCTAGCAGCCTGCTGGTCTCTGTAGAGAACAACTCGCGCCAATTGGTAGTGCGGCCGGCCCGCGTCTGGCAGGCGGTTGACTTACTGCATCCAGTCGCGCCGCCGGGCGGGTTCATGCCGTCCGCTTGGCAAACCGAAGTTACGCCTCAATTTGGCTTGGTTGACTTCGACCTTCAGACTCTGCGCCTTTTGCCCCCGCCGCCATTAGCCGGTACCGAGGGTGTCGACTCAATGGCTACTGATGTTTCAGAAGCGCTTTCGGCCGAGCTTACGCCGATGCTGCTGCCGGTTGCCTCGGAAGCGGCCTTGGCGCAGGCTCGTGGCAAAGGCTACGAGCAAGGGGTACAAGATACCCGCGTTGCGATGCAGGGTGAGATGGACCGCGAGCTGGCTCGACAACTGGGTCTGGACCACACGCTGATCAAGGCTGTAGAGGCCGCTTTGGACACACTGCATCAAAGCCCGACCGTCTTTTTTGAGCCGATCAAGCGCCTTTCTCTTCACTTGGCAGAGCAGTTGGTGCTGGCAGAACTCGCGTTGGATGGGCGTGCCATAGACCGGCTCGTGCAGCGCTGCGTGGAGGAACTGTCACTTAACGACACGTCGATGGTTCGTGTGGAGTTGCACCCCACCGACCTGCAGGCATGGCGGGTGCTGCGGGAACGCAGCGGCTTAAAAGGTGGGATTGACGCCAATGTTCATGCCAATGCGTCATTGCAGCCTGGCAGCGTGCGAGCCAGTGCCAATCACGCGCTGGTCGATGATCTGATTGGTGAGCGACTCAGTGCACTCGCACAAGGGCTTCAGATTGACGAGCCCCGTTGGCGTGCCCGCAGCGCCCTTGTGGGGGACAGAGCGTCCTCCGGTGATCAAGCTGCGTCGGCTAGTTCTTGGCAACAGTCTGCTGGCGCGGACATTGCGGAAGCTCAGGATGTCTTGGTTTCGGGCGCAGACCATGATGTTTGATTTTGACGCAGAGGTCGATCAATCTGTTGCAAAAATACACACCCAACGGCCGGTGCGCAGCGGTACGCTGGTTCGCTTGGTGGGCCTCAGGCTCGAGGCACGCGGCATCATGGCACCGGTCGGCGCCTGCTGTGAGGTAATTGGCCAAAGCGGCAAACGAATTGAGGCCGAAGTGGTCGGCTTCGCGGATAGCACTATTTTTTTGATGCCGTTTTCTGAGCCGGTCGGGATAGGCCCTGGTGACAAGGTTCGGGTCTTGAGTGACACCGACCATGTGTTGTTGGGTGACGAGTTGCTGGGCCGGGTGATTGATGCGCGTGGGCAGGCGCTCGACGGCAAGCCACAGCCGGCATGCACCAATACATTGGGACTTTTGGGCCTGCCCCTTAATCCCATGGAGCGCGGGCCTATCGACCGCGTGCTGGATGTCGGGGTCAAGGCCATCAATGGGCTTTTGACGCTTGGGCGGGGACAGCGGGTAGGCCTCATAGCCGGCTCGGGTGTGGGCAAAAGCGTTCTACTGGGTATGCTGACCCGGTTTACCAAGGCTGACATCGTGGTGATTGGCCTGATTGGCGAGCGTGGACGGGAGGTGCAGGCGTTTATCAACGAGACCTTGGGCCCTGAGGGGCTGGCCAAAGCCGTTGTGATTGCAGCGCCTGCCAATGTGTCGCCTGTCCTTCGGCTAAAGGCGGCACACCTGTCGCACGTTGTCGCCGAATATTTTCGTGACCAGGGCCGAGACGTTTTGATGCTGGTGGACAGCCTGACCCGGGTGGCCCATGCGCAGCGAGAAATCGGACTTGCCATCGGTGAGCCACCGACATCAAAGGGCTATCCACCCTCCGTTTTCGCCTTATTACCCAACCTGATCGAGCGTGCTGGCGTTGGCCGGCATGGCCATGGCTCCATCACCGCCATCTACACGGTCTTGGCAGAAGGTGATGACGGCAGTGACCCGATCGTGGACATTGCCCGCGCGTCGCTGGATGGCCAGGTGATGTTGTCCAGAAAGCTCGCTGACGCGGCCCATTACCCGGCCATTGAGTTGACGGGTTCCATCTCGCGAGTCATGCAAAATCTGCTTTCTCCTGCAGATTTGAAAATGGCTAATCGATTCCGACGGCTGTGGTCGCTTTACCAGCAAAACGTTGACTTGATTCAGGTTGGCGCATATCAGGCTGGTTCAAACCCTGAAATTGACCAAGCGATTGCCATGCGTGAATCGATGGAAGATTTTTTACGGCAAGACATGTATTCGGGCGTGGAAGAAGACCGAGCACGTGTTGATCTTCGTGTGCTGATGGAACTGTGAAGGAACGCCCCATGAAAGTACGTACCTGCTGGTCAGCGCTAGAAATGAAAGCCGAATTGGTGGTGAAACAGCTCAGGGCAGAGACTGGTCAAACCCTGCAGCTGCTTGAATCCTTGTCAGCCAGCCAACTACGGATTGCGCAGATGTACGAGGAATACCGCTGCAAGGCTGTGGAGTTAACCACCGCGACGGGGATGTCTGCGGTCCAAAATCACCGTCAGTTCATGGTTCAACTGCAGACATTACAGGCTCGGGTAGAGAACGACATAGGCAAGACCAAACAGTATTTGCAGGTCTTGGAGCAGCGCACCGTCAAGGCTGAGACGCAACGCATCAAGATGCAGTCGCTGTTGGATAACGACCGACTTGCCGTCAGAAATTTCGAGAATCGCCGAGAGCAACGAGGCATGGACGAAATGGGCATGATTCAGTTCAACCATGCGAGGGCTGCATGAATAAGTCTGGTGGTCTGTTGTGGCATGCCCGGGCGTGGCGCCGCCAAGGGGCGTGGCGGGGGACCTGCAACCACATCAGGCAGTGGCTTGAGCAGGTCCAACCGAATAGCAGTCAGCTTGTCATCATTGGCGCCAGCGCGGGCTGGATGATGCCCAGCCCTTGGCTGCAACGATTCGACAGGGTCAGCACCATTGACATCGATCGCTGGGCCGCGCCCTTGTTTCGCCTGCGTCATGGTTCGGCCTTGAAGAGCTCCGGAACCCAACTGTGCTGTGACACCGGTGATGCACTTGGGGACCTTCAAACGCTGTTGGCTGCACACCCAGATGCCGCGGTACTGTTTGACAACGTGTTGGGCCAGTTGCGATTCATGCATGACTCTATGGATGAAACCGTGTCTTGCCTCGACATGATCAAACAACGACTGGTGGGCCGGGAATGGGGCAGCCTGCACGACGCGTATTCTGGCGCGGTCCGCCGTTCTGTTCGGGTCCGTAAGAAACTGGTGATGTTCCAAAGCTTGCAGGCGGACCGAGCAGCCACGACGCTTTCAAGTGAGGCTGGCGCGCCGATTGAGCCGGGGCTGGCTCCTTTTGCGATTCAACTGGAGGCCGAAGGCGAATGGCTGGATCATCTGACGTCGCAGGTTTTCCCCATCGGTACCACCGTGCACCACATCGCTTGGCATTACAGCCGACATTACTGTCATTGGCTGCAGGCTGGCTGGGTCTCGTCCAAACCAGGGGCTTTTCGAAAATGATGCAGATGACCCACGGTAGTCGTTGCCTTCTACGTCGCCTTGTGACCGGCATCATGGCCTCAGCCATGGTGCTGGCCTTGGGCACTACTCTGAGCGCCTGCGGCGGCTTGGCGTCGGACTCCCCTGCGCCTGATGGTCAGCCGCTTGTCCCAGCTCCGGCAGTCGCCGTTTTGGCGGGGGCAGCTGCAGGCACGCTGTATGACAAGAGTTTTGTGAGTTTTATGACGACCGACTTGGCGCCCACCATCAATTGGTATGCGATGTACCATTTCAACACGACTTCTGCGGACATCATTCCGATCCTTTACTCAGGTTCTGTCACTTCTAATGCTGGCCAGATTCGAGAATTTGGGTCAGCCAAAACAATTCGCTCGGCCAGCGTCAGCGCGTCTGAGACCTCTGCAGGTATCTTTCGTTTCAGCATTTCTGGCGTTAACACCCCAGACGATCGGCCGATGGCTTTGTCAAGCGCAGTGGCGGCCACGTCGGCAGACGCCAGTGGCAGCTGGGTTGGCGCTTGGACTGACAACTTCATGACAGGTATCAACACCGGGGTAACTTTACGGTTTGACCAGGAACTCGCTGCGACCGTCAATTTTGGTAATTGCATCCGTCAGGTGAAACTCGTGAGTGCAACCGCCGCCAAGAGCCCCTATTTTTCTGTATCGGTTGATATTCCAGTGCAAAGCGGTTGTTTGCGCACCCCGGCTGGCGCAGCGGCCGCGGCTCTGAGTGGTGTCGCTTTTGTCACTCCTTCCCTGGCAGCCGGCAAAACCAAGCGCTTGATGCTCATGGTCGTCGATCGCACCGGAAGTGGGTTTTCATTTGTTGGCGATCAATAGCTGGCAAGCTTATTTGAATGAGGCGGTGCTGAGTCTTAAATACTGGCGCCTCATGTTTTTGCGTCTGGCACCGATGCTTTGGCATGGGTCCTAGGCTGTTTCTGCTCAGAAGGGCCCGGTATGGCTCCGGTCTTCTGGTGTGTTTGTTGCATTTACAGTAGGTGATGTCTGTGAAAAGAACCATTGTTGAAGTCTTGTTGGCGCTCGGGTTGATCGGCGCAGGTGTTTTTGGTTGGATGAACTGGAAACAGGTCCAAACGGCTAAGAGCCAGGCTGTCGAGCTCAAAGCGGCCTCTGAAGAAGCGGCCAAACTTGCCGCGACGTCGCAGGGTGCCATTGCCGCAGCCGAAGGGCAGTCGGTCGCCTTGAAGGCGCAATTGGCACCACTTCAAGCCCAGGCCAACCAGCTGGACGCCATCAAAGCTGCCATGGCCAGCGGTACAACATTGGCCGACCTGGAGGCTGCCTACAAGTCGCAAAAAAGCCTGTCGGCAGAGCGGCAGGTGGGTCTTGGCGCTGTGCGCATGATGACCAAGGGTGGTGACGACCCTGCTGCTCTGGAGGCGTTTCGGGCCGCGCTCAAGTTGACCGATCTCGGGAACCGGAAAAACACCATGTGTGCGGCGCAAATCGCTTTGGCTGCAGCAGGCGATAAAGTGGTTGTGATGTCAGAGTGCCAGCCCGAGATGGCCCACGGCGCAGCCCACACTGCGGGCAAATCTGACACCCATGCTCAGCCGGCTGCCCACGGCAGCGATGCCAAGGGTAAAGCCAAGGGCGCGGCAGCACATGCCGCTCCGCATTGGGGCTATGCTGGCGAGATGGGGCCAGACCGTTGGGGTAAAGAGTTTCCGACCTGTGCCAAGGGTAAATCACAATCCCCGCTCGATATCGTTGGGCCTTTTGTGAAGGCACGCACTAGCGTCAGTGCCGACTACAAAGAAGGCCCGTTAAAGATACTCAATAACGGGCACACCATTCAGGTGAATGTTCCGCCGGGTAGCAAGCTGCGTATTGATGCGAAGCCCTATGAACTGCTGCAATTTCACTTCCATCGACCGAGTGAAGAGAAAATTGAAGGTAAACCCATGTCTATGGTGGCTCACTTTGTTCACAAAGGCGCTGACGGCAAGTTGGTGGTACTCGGTGTCTTACTGAAAGAGGGCAACGAGAATCCAGGCATCAAGGCGCTTTGGGCCAACATGCCACTCAAGGAGGGCCCGGAGGCGACGCCCGAGGGCGTGAAGTTCAATCCTGGCAGCCTGCTGCCCCGTGAATTTGATTTCTTCAGCTACGAGGGATCACTGACGACGCCACCCTGCACTGAAGGCGTTCGTTTCTTCATTTTGAAGAGTACTGTGAACGTCTCTGCCGCGCAAGTCGCCGAGTTCCCGTTTGATGCGAATGCCCGGCCAGTGCAGTCGCGTAACGGTCGCGAGATCATCACGAACTGAGCAGTGAGCGAACCAGCTTTTTTCTTGTCGCGGATCGGATCCCACCCATGAACCATCTGAAAGTCATTTTCTCAACTGCCGTGGCCACCGTGTTCCTGGCTTTGGGGCTACTCTGGGTGACGGTCGAATTGGGCTGGCTCAACTTCAACCCTGATCCGGTCTCGGCAGCGGCCGACCCTTTGTCGACAGAAAGTAAAGCGTTTATCAAAAAAAACGCAAACTTCATTTGTGAGGTCACGATCTCCATGCCGCAAAAGAATCTGACCGCCGAGCCCAAGGTCTATACGGACTTCTTGGTGGCGGGGCTGGACCCGGAGGGTAAGTCGGGTTGGTACCAAGGCGAGTTTTCAATCTCCGAGTCGCGCAAAGGGGCGCTGCGCATGGATGGCAACAAGGCTTTTGTGAGCCGACCAGCTATGTTTGAGCGTTTTGGCCAGATGATCACTCAGGAGGAGTTCACGCTGGATTTGAGCGACGGCATGTTTGTCCAGACCCTGACTTTCCGCGATGGTGGGCGAAGGCATATCATCAAAGGTGTCTGTGCTAAGTACGCCAAGGCACCATTTCACTGAAAACATTTGGCGTTTTTACGGCGCTGCGTGGGCGACTGAACCGCACGGGCTTTTTCGCCCGGGTTAGCATGCGGCCATGGACACAGAGCCAGCGCAACGCCGGGGCTGGGCCGGGCTGTTGCTGCCCGGCCTGTTGGCATTTGTAGCCGGCACGGCGATTCAGCTGCAGCAAGCGGCACTGCAGCCTTGGTGGGTTTACATGCTCTGCATGCTCCCAGCCCTTGTTGGACGGACCTCCATTGCTCATAATTCAATAGCAAAGTGGCGCCGGCCGATCACACTGCTGCTGGCACTGGTGCTGCTGGGTTTTGGCCTGACCGGGCTGCGCGCCGGCCTCTTCATAGAGGGCACCCTAGCGCCGGAACTAGAGGGGCGCGATCTCGCGGTGACCGGCGTGGTCGTGGCCATGCCCCAAGCGCATGATTCGGGGCTGCGTTTTCGTCTGGCGGTGACCTCGGCGAGTTGGCAGGGTGCGGCCGTGCGCCTGCCGTCGCAGCTTTATTTGAGCTGGTACAGCGGGGTCTTTGCGGGGGCGCAAGGCGTGGCCGAGTTGCAGCGCCAACCGCAGCCGATGCAGGCCGGTGAGCGCTGGCAGATGACCGTGCGGCTCAAGGCGCCGCATGGCGGCAGCAACCCGCATGGCTTCGACTACGAGCTTTGGCTTTGGGAGCAGGGCGTGCAGGCGACCGGCTATGTGCGGGCGGGTCGCAATGACCCGGAGCCCCGCCTTCTTGGCCAGACGGGCGGGCACCCGGTGGAGCGGCTACGCCAGCAGGTGCGCGAGCAGATCTTTGCCGCGGTACCGGATCGGGCTCAGGCGGGCCTGTTGGCCGCGCTGGTGGTGGGCGACCAACGGGCCATCGAGCGGGCCGATTGGGATGTGTTTCGCGCCACCGGCGTGGCCCATCTGATGTCGATCTCGGGCCTGCACATCACCATGTTCGCCTGGGCTGCCGCGCTGGCGTTGGGCTGGCTGTGGCGGCGCTCCAGCCGCTTGTGCCTGTGGCTTCCGGCGCCCCAAGCGGCCCTGCTGGGCGGCGTGCTGCTGGCGGCGGGCTACGCCCTGTTCAGCGGCTGGGGCGTGCCGGCGCAGCGCACCGTACTGATGCTGGCCACAGTGGGCGGGCTGCGGCTATCGGGCAAGCGCTGGCCCTGGCCCGTGGTCTGGGCCCTGGCCTGTGCCGTGGTGGTGGCTGCCGACCCCTGGGCCCTGCTGCAAGCCGGTTTTTGGCTCAGCTTTGTAGCGGTTGGTGTGCTGTTTGCCTCGGGCGACAGCCGGGCCGAGCCATCATCGCCCTCGGGGACCAGCGCCGCACACGCAGTGGCCAGCGTGGGGGGCAGCGCAGCACACGCAGTGGCCAGCGTGGGGGCCAGATGTCCCGCCGGGCCGCCCCAAGGGAAATCAGCCCCCCTGGGGGGCAGCGCAGCACACGCAGTGGCCAGCGTGGGG
>CAXNFT010000032.1:0-15764 GCA_964201255.1 Rhodoferax sp. | reverse complement strand
CTGGTCGATGCCGCCGGCCTGGCAGACGCCTTGGCCCGCTGACACCGACCGCCGATGCAAAAACATCCAAGGGAGGCCGAACCAGAAGCGTTGTGGTAACGATTGTGGTGATTGAACCAACAATAGGCTGCAAACCCGCATAGCACCTAAGTATTGACTTGGCGGAATCGGAGGGATTCGAACCCTCGATGAGGCTCTACACCCCATACTCCCTTAGCAGGGGAGCACCTTCGGCCACTCGGTCACGATTCCTGGCACGATGAAATTATCTCACGACTGCCGGGCGTTTGGTCAAGCCGTGGCTTGGTCCAGGTCAAAAGCCTTGTGCAGGGCCCGCACGGCCAGCTCCATGTACTTCTCGTCAATCACCACCGAGGTTTTGATTTCAGAGGTGGAAATCATCTGGATGTTGATGCCCTCCTCGCTCAAGCACCTGAACATCTTACTGGCGATGCCGACATGGCTGCGCATGCCAATGCCGACGATGCTGACCTTGCAGATTTTGGCGTCGCCCACCACCTCTTGCGCGCTCAGGCCAGGCAGTACGCGGGTTTTGAGCAGTTCAAGGGCACGGGCGTAGTCGCCGCGGTTGACGGTGAAGCTGAAGTCGGTCTTCCCGTCTTTGCTGATGTTCTGAATGATCACGTCGACCTCGATGTTGGCGTCGGCCACGGCACCCAGGATCTGGTAAGCAATGCCGGGCTTGTCGGGCACGCCCAGCACCGAGATCTTGGCTTCGTCGCGGTTGAATGCGATGCCGGAAACAATGGCTTGTTCCATGTGTTCGTCGTCCTCAAAAGTGATCAGGGTGCCAGACTTGGCCTCTTCTGCAATGTCAATATCCCAGGGCGTGAAGCTGCTCAGCACGCGCAGCGGCACCCGGTATTTGCCAGCAAATTCGACCGAGCGGATTTGCAGCACCTTGGAGCCCATGGAGGCCATCTCCAGCATTTCCTCAAAACTCACGGTGTGCAGGCGCCGCGCCTCAGGCACCACCCGCGGGTCGGTGGTGTAGACGCCATCCACGTCGGTGTAGATCAGGCACTCGGCCGCTTTCATGGCGGCCGCCACAGCCACCGCCGAGGTGTCAGAGCCGCCACGACCCAGGGTGGTGATGTTGCCCTGGGCATCCACCCCCTGGAAGCCGGTGACGATCACCACGCGGCCAGCAGCCAAGTCCGCGCGCACGCGGGTGTCGTCGATGGCCTCAATGCGGGCCTTGGTGTAGGCGCTGTCGGTGCGGATCGGCACCTGCCAGCCTGCATAGCTGACCGAGGCCATGCCTTCAGCCTGCAGCGCAATGGCCAGCAGTGCGCTCGACGCCTGCTCGCCGGTGGCGGCCAGGGCGTCCAGCTCGCGCCAGTAGGCGTCATCAGCACGGGCAGGTGCCAGTTCCTTGGCCAGCCCGAGCAGTCGATTGGTTTCGCCGCTCATCGCGGAGGGCACCACCACCATCTGGTGGCCGGCACGCGCCCACTTGGCAACGCGTTTGGCGACATTGCGGATGCGCTCAGGCGAGCCCATCGAGGTACCACCATATTTATGAACAATCAATGCCATCAGGGTGAATCAGGAAAGGTGTCAAGGCGAAAGCGCCGGATTGTACCAATGCAGTCCAGCGCCACGCCGCTCGATGTAGCCGGTGGCCACCTTGATCCGGATGTGATGGCCGCGGGTGGTGCAGGCGGCGATTTGGTCGAGCAGCTCCGCCAATTGGGCGGTGCTGGGTACGGCGGCAAACTGGCTGTGCAGCCAGTGGCGCAGCAGGTTGGCTTGGCGCGGCCGGCTCAATCGCTGCAACGGCGTCAGTGCAGGCGGCACACCAACCTGTGCCAAATCGAGCTCAGCCAGCTCAATCAGCAAGCCCTTCGCCTGCGCGGCGTGCTCTGCGCTGCGAGCAAAGGTGCTGCGGAACTGGGGAAAGGCCGCCTGCAGCGCTGGCAGCAGCTCGGCGCGGATGCGGTTGCGGGTGTAGCGGCTGTCAGTATTGCTAGGGTCTTCAATCCAACCGGCGCTGCGCTGGCGCAACCAGGCCCGCAGCTCGGCGCCAGGCACCTGCAACAAGGGCCGGTGGTAGCTTAGGCCGGCGCGCACCCAACGCGCTGGCATGGCACTCAGTCCTGGCAGCCCGGCGCCCCGGCTCAGCGCCAGCAGCAGGGTTTCGACCTGATCGTCAGCATGCTGCGCTAATGCTATATTTTTAATAGCTACAAAGCCAATGGTATCAAGGGCTAGCGCCTCAAAAGCCTGATAACGGGCGCGCCGGGCGGCGTCCTCTGGACTCTGCCCCTGGACATGGCGGGCGTCGACCCGGCGGACATGCAGCGGCACCCTGGCGGCCAGACACACACTCTGACAATGGCGCTCAAAGTCGTCGGCTGCGGCCTGCAGGCCGTGGTGCACATGAAAGGCATGCACCTGGCCTGGCCATTTTTCGGCACAAGCCAGCAGCAGGGCTGTGGAGTCGGCCCCACCGCTGTAGGCTACGGCCAGCGGCAAGTTGGGCTCAAAGAGGCGCACCGCCTCAGGCAGGCTGGTGCTCATGGTCTAGCGTGCCGGCAATTAGCGGCTGGCCACCCGCGTGTCGGTGAAACGGCCATAGCTTTGCAGACGCTCGTAGCGCCGCTCCAGCAGCTCGCCCACCTTCAGGTCGCTGACCTGGCGAAAGGCATCGGTGAGGGCGCGCTTCAAAAAGGCGGCCATCTGCTTGTGGTCCCGGTGGGCGCCGCCTACCGGCTCGTTGACGATTTTGTCCACCACACCAAGCGCCTTGAGGCGATGGGCGGTAATGCCCAGGGCATCCGCTGCCTCCTGGGCTTTGTCAGAGGTTTTCCAGAGGATGGAGGCGCAGCCCTCGGGGCTAATCACAGAATAAATGGAGTACTGGAGCATCAACACCTGGTCGCCAATAGAGATCGCCAGCGCCCCGCCCGAGCCCCCCTCTCCGATGATGGTAGAGATGATGGGCACCTCCAGTTGGGACATCTCGAAGATATTGCGGCCAATGGCTTCGGACTGTCCACGCTCTTCGGCGTCAATGCCAGGGTATGCACCTGGGGTGTCGACAAAGGTGAACACAGGAAGACGAAATTTCTCGGCGGTTTTCATGAGCCGCAGCGCCTTGCGGTAGCCCTCGGGCTTGCTCATGCCGAAATTGCGCAGACCGCGCTCTTTGGTGTCACGGCCTTTTTGCTGGCCAAGCACCATGCAGGGCGTGCCATTGAATCGGGCCAGACCGCCAACGATGCTGAGATCGTCAGCGAAGTGGCGGTCCCCATGCAGCTCCACAAAATGGGTGAAGATTTCGCTCACATAATCCAGCGTGTAGGGGCGCTCGGCGTGACGGGCAATTTTGGTGATCTGCCAGGGCGTGAGCTGGCTGTAGACGTCTTTGGTGAGCTGCAGGCTCTTTTTGGCGAGTTGGTCAATCTCAGTGGAAATGTCCACCGCCGACTCTGTCTGCACATAGCGCAACTCTTCAATTTTGTTTTCCAGCTCGGCGATCGATTGCTCAAAATCGAGGAATATCTTCTTGGCCATCAGCGCTCCTCTGCGTTTTGCTTGAAACAGGTTCAGTCAACGGGCTCAGTAACTGACCGGTAAAGGGTCCAGCGAGCGCCAAATATACCAAGTCGCCACACTGCAGTACGGCGCCCAGGCTGCGGCCACCTCACGAGCGTCACTCCGGCTGACTGAATCACCGGAAAAATAGCACTTGCTGATGCCATTGATCAGACCAACATCATCCAGCGGCAGCACGTTGGGCCGCATGAGGTGAAAGATCAGGAACATTTCCGCCGTCCAGCGGCCAATGCCACGGATGGCAACCAACTCGGCGATGATGGTCTCATCGTCCATGTCGCCCCAGTTTTTAACGTGCAGCAGTCGGTTATCGAAATGCAGCGACAGGTCGACCAGGTACTCGACCTTGCGAGCGCTCAGGCCGGCAGCGCGCATGTCGTCCACCTTGAGTTTGAGCACGTTGGCCGCCGTCATTCGGCGCGGCAGCAGGGCAAAACGGTCCCACACGGTCTGAGCCGCCTTGACCGAAATTTGCTGCCCCACGATGCTGCGCGCCAGGGTGACGAAGGCATCGCCACGGGTTTGCAGGCAGCCCGAACCAAACGGGGGAATCAGGCGGTTCATCACCCGGTCTCGACTCATCAGGTGCTCGCAGGCCTCGCCCCAGTAACTCGGGGTGAGCAGCATTTCTGCTATTTTTTTAGGAGCAGTCATCTTAAGGAATTCGGGGACTAGCGTGGTGAAACACCCTGAAAAGCATCATGGTAAAGCCTCCCAGGTGGTGCCGCCAGGCGCATCTTTGAGCACGATGCCCTGTGCCAGCAGCTCTTGCCGCAAGCGGTCAGCCTCGGCAAAATTGCGCTCGGCCTTGGCCTGTGCCCGCTGCGCGATCAGTGCCTCAATGTCTGCCGGGTCTAGGCCAGCGCCAGCCTGAAGAAAGCGGCCCGGCTCCGCCTGCAGCAGACCCAGGCAGCCCCCCAGCCCACGCAACAGGCCAGCCAACTCGGGCGAGCGGGTCTTGTTGACTTCCGTTGCCAGATCGAACAGCACGGCCACGGCTTCGGGCGTGCCAAAGTCATTGTCCATGGCGGACTTGAAGGCGCTGGCAAACGGCCCAGCCCAGTCAATGGGCAGCAGCGCCACCGGCGTCACCAGGGCCAGTGCCGTGTACAGCCGGCGCAAGGCACTGCGCGCGTCTTCCAGGTGAGCGTCGCTGTAATTCAGGGCACTGCGGTAGTGAGCCCGGACAATGAAGAACCGGGTGGTTTCGGCGTCAAAGCGCACCAGAATGTCGCGAATGGTGAAAAAATTGCCCAGGCTCTTGGACATTTTTTCGTGGTCGCGGGTCACAAAGCCGTTGTGCATCCAGATGCTGGCCAAGGGCTTACCGGTCGCGCCCTCGCTCTGCGCGATCTCATTTTCATGGTGCGGGAACTGCAGGTCGGCGCCACCGCCGTGGATGTCCACGCTGTCACCGAGTAATTCGCCGCACATGGCTGAGCACTCGATATGCCAGCCTGGTCTGCCCAGGCCCCAGCCGCTGTCCCACTGGGCCTCTTGAGGCTCTTCGGGCTTGGCTGCTTTCCACAGCACGAAATCCAGCGGATCGTCTTTGCCCTCGGCCACCGCCACCCGCTCGCCGGCGCGCAAGTCATCGAGCGACTTACCACTCAGGCGGCCGTAAGAGGGGAATTTGCGCACCGCATAGTTGACATCGCCGTCGGAGCCCGGGTAGGCCAGACCCTGGTCGACCAGCCGGCCGATCAGTGACAGCATTTGAGGCACGTAGTCGGTAGCGCGCGGCTCAGCCAGGGGACGCTCTATGCCCAGCGCGTCGGCATCCTGGTGCAGCGCCTCGATCATGCGGTCGGTCAGGGCGCGGATGGTCTCGCCGTTTTCCACGGCTCGTCGGATGATCTTGTCGTCGATATCGGTAATGTTGCGCACGTAGCTCACACGCAAGCCGCTGGACTTGAGCCAGCGCTGCACCACGTCAAAGGCCACCATCGAACGGGCGTGACCCAGGTGGCAGAGGTCGTACACGGTCATGCCGCAGACATACATTCGCACGTGGCCAGGCTCCGAGGGCACCAGCGGCTCAAGGGCACGCGACAGGGTGCTGTAAATACGCAGGGTCATGAGTGGGCGACAGGGGCTGGATTTGGTCCGTTTGCAGGATTGGGACCTGGGTCTAAATAGCCGGGCAAAAGGCTCAGCGCATGGTTGATGGGAAAGGCATTTACGTAGCCCGCTAGGCTACAATGAAATCCAGTATATCGCCCTCGGCCTCGGTCGGTTACAGCTTTTTTTAGGGCTGACTGACACCTAGCAGACACCCATGAAATACGTTAAAACGCCGTTATCGATCCTCTTTGCCGTTCTGTTCCTGTCGATTGGCATGGCGGGGACCGCACGTGCCGACGAATACGCCGATACCCTGCAACTGTTGCGTGCTGGCAAACTGGTGGAGGCCCAAGCCAAGACCGATGCTTTTCTGGCAAACAAACCAAGGGACCCGCAAATGCGCTTCCTCAAGGGCGTTATCCAGCGGGATGCCGGCAAGGTGAATGAGGCGATTGCCACATTCAACAGGCTGACCGAAGACTACCCGGAACTGCCTGAGCCCTACAACAATCTGGCCGTGCTCTACGCGGGGCAAAGCCAATTTGACAAGGCTCGCGCCGCACTGGAACAAGCTATACGAACCAACCCCAGTTACGCCACGGCCCATGAAAACCTGGGTGACGTTTACGCCAAGCTGGCCAGCCAGGCCTACAACAAGGCTTTGCAGCTTGACAGCGGCAACACGGCAGTGCAACCCAAGCTGGCCCTGATCCGCGAACTGTTCACACCAAACCTGAAGGCACAGCGCCCGGCGACCAGCCCACCGGTGCCGGCGCCAACACCGACACCTGCCCCTGCTCCTGCGCCAATGCCAGTACCAACACCTGCGCCAACGCCTGTGCCAACACCTCCGCCCACGCCGGCAGCAGTTTCAGCACCAACGCCGGCACCCGCAACGGTGCCAAGCAAGCCTGCCGTTGCGGATGCCGTCACCAAAGACGTCGAGACTGCAGTATCGGCCTGGGCCAAGGCTTGGGCAGCCAAGGACATGTCAGCTTACCTGGGTGCCTATGGGAAAGACTTTGACCCACCTGGCAGCCAGACGCGCAGCACCTGGGAAGATGACCGCCGCAAGCGCATCACCGGCAAATCAAGCATTAGCATCAAACTTGAAAACCTGTCGGTCACGGTGGATGGCAACAGGGCTGTCGCCAAGTTCCGACAAGATTACCGTGCCGACGCCCTGTCCGTCGCCAGTCGCAAGACGCTGGACCTGCACCGGGTCGGCGAACGCTGGTTGATTGTCAAGGAATCTACTGGAAGCTGAGCGCGCCGCACAACCCAAGTGCCGGCGCTGCTGAAGCCATGAACAAAACTTTCCTTCCATGAGACAGCTGTTGCCGTTGATGCTGCTGGTCATGTTGGGCCTGCTTGCGGCACCCGTTGCACAGGCATCAAAAAAATCTCAAGCGAAAGCAGTGGCAGCGGCGCCGGACAAACCCAAGCCCAAACCCAAGCCCAAGCCCAAAGCCCAGGCCAAGGCCAAAGCTAAACCAGCAGAAGCTGGCGAGGCCGAGGCGCGTTTGATTGAGGTCTACCAGCTGCTGGGCGGGGGGCAGAGTCGGGCAGCGCTGAATATGGCACAACAGTTGGTTCAGGCATACCCGGATTTTCGGCTGGCCCAGTTGGTCCATGGTGACATCCTGGCCTCGCGTCAAAGGCCAGTGCGCGGGTTGGGCGATGTGCCTAGCCCGCTGAATCCCCAAGGGGCCGAGAGCCTCAACGATCTTCGCGCCGAATCGCAAGCCCGCCTGAAAGCTTTGACCGAACGGCCGCCGGATGGTGCATTGCCAGCCGAATTCATCAACCTGTCGGCCCGCAACAGACATGCCATTGCGGTGGACACCTCGCGCTCGCGCCTTTACCTGTTTGCCAACAGCTCTGCTGGCCTGCGTCTGGTGGCCGACTACTACATTTCGGTGGGCAAGTCGGGCGTTGAAAAGAAGGTCGAGGGTGACCTGCGCACACCGCTGGGCGTGTACTTCATCACCAGCAACCTGGACCCCAAATCGCTGACCAATTTTTACGGTGCAGGTGCACTGCCCATTAACTACCCCAATATTCTTGACAGCCAGCGCGGTAAGACCGGGAAGGGCATCTGGCTGCACGGCACACCACCGGGCCAGTTTTCGCGGGCGCCGCAAGCTACGGACGGCTGCGTGGTCCTGGCCAACCCGGATCTGCGCCATGTGATCCAAACCGTCGAAATCGGCACCACGCCGGTGGTGATTTCGCAACGCCTGAAATGGGTGGCGCCAGCCAAGACACAGACCGAGGCGCAGGCCTTCCGCAGCGCACTGGCGGCGTGGCAGCAGGCTAAATCGGCAGGCAGCATCACTGAGCTGTTGCATCACTACAGCCCGAGTTTCAACAGCTACGGCAAAACCCTGAACGACTGGACGCCGGTGCTGCGCACCGAACAGGCGCTCATCAAGGGACGTAGTATCGAACTCAAAGACCTGTCCCTACTGCGCTGGATTGACGCCACCGACACCATGATCGTCACTTTTGGTGAGGTGCCGAATGGCAACCGGTCAGGCCCTGTCAAGCGCCAGTACTGGGCGCGTCAGGGTAGCCAGTGGAAAATATTTTTTGAAGGTACCATCGGATGACTTATCTATCAAAATGGCCCTTAGCCCTTGCCCTGTATGGTTTTGTAGCTACTTTTTTCATAGCGAATTCGGCCCTGGCCGACGATGTACCCAAAGTCCGCTTCACCACCAGCGCAGGTGACTTCGTGGTCGAGGTCTACCCCGACAAGGCCCCAAAAACGGTCGAGAATTTTTTGCAATACGTGCGCGACAAGCACTACGACGGAACCATTTTTCATCGCGTGATCGACAACTTCATGGTGCAGGGCGGCGGCTTTGACGGCAAATTTGTCGAGCGCAAGTCACGCCCACCGGTGGCTCACGAGGGGCGAGAGGCGCTAAGCCGCGGCGGCCCCAAAAACGTGGTGGGCACGCTGGCCATGGCCCGCACCAATGACCCGAACTCTGCCACAGCCCAGTTTTTCGTCAATGTGCGCGACAACGCCTTCCTGGACCCGACACTGATTCCACCCGGCGACCCGGTGCCCAAGTTTGAGTACCAGGGCCGGGTTTACGAAAATACCCCCCGGGCCAATCTGGTGAACGCACCGCAACTGTTCGGCTACACCGTGTTTGGCAGGGTCGTCAGCGGCATGGACGTGATCGCCAAGATCAAGACCAGCCCGACCGGCCCGGGCGGCCCCTTCCCTTCGGACGTTCCCAAGACCGCCATTCTTATCAACTCTGCAACCCTGGTGAAATAACTCATGAGCAACCCTAAAGTCGAACTCCACGTCAACAATTTCGGCGTGATCACGCTCGAACTCGACCAGGACAAGGCCCCCAAGTCGGTGGCGAACTTCCTGCAGTACGTGGCCAAGGGCCACTACGACAACACGGTGTTCCACCGCGTCATTCCAGGCTTTATGGTCCAGGGCGGCGGCATGGAGCCTGGCATGAAGCAAAAGGCTTGCGACAAGCCTATCGACAACGAAGCCAACAATGGCCTGAAGAATCTGCACTACACCGTGGCCATGGCCCGCACCGGCGATCCGCATTCGGCCACCGCCCAGTTTTTCGTCAACGTCGCCGACAACGGCTTTTTGAACCACACCGCCATATCGGCCCAGGGCTGGGGCTATGCCGTGTTTGGCAAGGTGGTTGACGGCGCTGAAGTAGTGGACAAAATTGCCGAGGTCAAAACCAGCCGTACGGGGTACCACGACGACGTGCCCGTTGAGGACGTGGTGATTGGGCGGGCTGTCGCACTCTGACCCTTGGCATGCCGGCCCCAGAGCTCATCGCGCCCGAGCGCTGGGCATGCATTGATTTCATCTCGGACCTGCACCTGCAGGCCAGCGATCCAGCCACGGTAGCCGCCTGGAGGGCTTACCTGGGCAGCAGCCCAGCCGATGCTCTGGTCATCCTCGGTGACCTGTTTGAGGTGTGGGTGGGTGACGACGTTCTGGGCGAAGCCGGCGCAGCTGACAACTTTGAAGCCAATTGCTGCCACGCCCTGCTGGCGGCAGCCCAACAACGAAGCCTGTTCTTGCTGCATGGCAATCGAGACTTCCTGCTCGGCCCGGCCTTTGCCCAGGCCGCTGGGTTAAGCCTGCTGGCCGACCCAACTGTTCTGGTGTTCGGCGGGCAACGCTGGTTGCTGTCCCACGGCGACGCACTGTGCTTGGACGACACCGAGTACCAGCAGTTTCGCCAAAAGGTCCGCAGCACGGGCTGGCAACAGGCTTTTCTGGCGCAACCCTTGGCCGCGCGCCAGGCCACGGCGCGCGAACTGCGCCGCCAGAGCGAGGCCCGCAAACAAAGCGGTGTGGCCTATGTCGACCTGGACCCGGCCACCACGCGAGCCTGGCTGACGCTCAACAGGGCACCCACCCTGATCCACGGCCACACCCACCGGCCAGCGACACATGACTTGGGCGCCGGCTTACAACGCGTGGTGCTGAGTGACTGGGACTTGACCGCCCCAAGGCCGCGGGCCGAAGCCTTGCGGCTCACTCTGGACCGCCACCCGAGCGGTGCTGTGCTGGTCCAACGTATCCCACTGGCCGGAGCCGCGCCACCGCACTGAGCGGCGCCTGCAGGCAACTCAGGCGGCGACCTCGTCAATCTGCCAGGGTGACAGGAACTGCTCGGCATAGCGCAGGTAAACGCCTTGCTGCATGAACACGTCGAACAAGTCAGGGTCAATATGCCCGGTTTCCTTGAATTTCTGCATGATGCTGGTGGCTTGCGACAGCTTCATGCCCTTTTTATAGGGCCGGTCGGCGGCCGTCAGGGCCTCGAAAATATCGGCAATGCCCATCATGCGGGCCTGGACCGACATTTCTTCTCGCTTGAGGCCCTTGGGATAGCCCTTGCCGTCCATACGCTCATGGTGGCCGCCGGCATACTCCGGCACCCGCTTGAGGTGCCGGGGCCAGGGCAGCTGTTCGAGCATCTTGATGGTGGCCACAATGTGGTGGTTGATGATTGAGCGTTCGCCCTGGGTCAGCGTGCCGCCGCGAATGCTCAGGTTTTCAAGCTCATTGGCCGTCAGGAATGACACCACCTCCCCGTCCTCGTTACGCCAGACGCGCTGACTGGCGATCGCTTGTACGCGGGCAATCGCCGCGTCATTCATGAACTCGGCGCCCTTGTTGGTGGTGCGCAAAAAGGTGCGATCAGAATCGATGGCGGCCAAGGCGGCATCGCAGTGGCTGGCCGCCAAGGCCTCAGCGGGGGCATCGACGCAGGGCCGCAAGGCCAGTTGGGCCCGAAGCGCTTCGATTTCGGCATCGCGCTTGAGCACCTCAAAGCGGGTATCGATCAGCGCCACCCGGTCAAACAGGGTTTCCAGCTTGGTCGCCTTGTCAACCACATGCACCGGCGTTGTGATTTTGCCGCAGTCGTGCAACAAGCCCGCGATTTTGAGTTCGTAGCGGTCCCGGTCGTCCATGGTGAAATCAGCCAATGGACCCGTGGTGGTTTGAGCCACAGCGTCAGCCAGCATCAGCGTCAGCTCAGGCACGCGGGAGCAATGGCCGCCGGTGTACTGGGATTTTTCCTCGATGGCCACGTTGATCAAGCGGATCAGCGACTCAAACAGCACCTCCAACTGGCTCATCAGCAGCCGATTGTTCAGGGCGATCGCGGCCTGCGAAGCCAGCGACTCCACCAGGCTCTGGTCGGCCAGTGAAAAAGGCACCACTTCGGTGGTACCGGGCAGCTGAGCATTGAGCAACTGCAAGACCCCGATCACTTCGCCTTCGTGGTCCTTCATCGGGACGGTCAGAAATGATTTGGACCGGTAGCCGGTACTCTGGTCGAAGCGCCGGGTGCCAGAAAAATCAAAAGCCGGGTCTGTGTAGGCGTCCGCCACATTGATGGTGCGGCAGTGGATCGCGGCGTGGGCCGCCACCAGCGAGTCGTTCGGGGCCCCGTCCGCGTTGCGAAGTGGTAGGTTGGGGAATTTGATCAGGGTCGCGGCACTGCCGCCCATGGCAATGTTGAGCGAATCCGTACGCAGGATCTCAAACCGCAGGGCCGTGCCATCCTCAGTCACCCGGTACAAGGTGCCGCCATCGGCATTGGTGATGGATTTGGCCGCCACCAGAATGCGCTCGAGCAAAGGCAGGATGTCGCGCTCACGGGACAGTGAGGCACCAATCTCATTAAGCCGCTCGAGGCGGGCCAGAACGGTATCAATAGTTTCCATGGTTGCTACCCCGCAGTCGTCAGTTCCGCAACATGATTTTCAGCACCTGTTGCAGGCGACGCGCGCTGCCGGCCTCAAAGGCTGCGCCCAGCGCGCGCGCCACGTCCTGGCCCCAGGTCTGGCTCGGGGGCGCGTCATGGCGGCGAGTGAGCAATTGCAGTTGCATGGCGCGGCGAGCGTCCAGGTGTTCAGCCGGAGTGGGCAGCTCGGCCGCCATCTCCAGCCGGAGCAAGGCCTGTTGGGCATCCGCAACCGGCGGCTGGGCCAGCGACTGAGACCAGGCGCTGCGCGTGGCGGCGTTGACGCGTGCACCCAGCTCCTGCGCCGAGGGCAGTTGCGCCGCACTGCGCTGCTCCCAAGCCGTCAGCAGCTGAGTCAGGGCCTCACCATGAGCCTGAGCCGCCAGCTTGCGCAAAGCCAGCTGAGCCCGTTCCAACGCGTCGCGCTGGGCCCGAAACGCGGTGTCGCCCAAACGCGGGGCCTCTTGCCAGCCCCCGGGAGCGGCATCCTGTGGCGGTCGGCGGTCCGGGCCACGGCTTCCCATTCGGTCGTCGCGCGGGCCGCGGGGGCCGTCGCCAGCGCCAATGCGGGGTCCGTCTTTTCGGTCACCAAACTTGCCACCACGACCCGGCATTGCGGGCTCGGTCTTTTTCATGCCAGGCCGGTCGTCACCCCGCACAGCCACCACCGCCTTGGCCACGAGTTTGGCCACGGGTTTCTCGGCAGCCGAAGGAGGCAGCTCGGCTGGCGCGTCGGTATTGCCGTCGGCCGGTGGTTCAGCTGTTGACTCGGCGGACAGTTCTGTGGACGCCTCGGTTGATGGCGCATGCGGCGCAGTATCCGGTGCCGGCACAGCCAGCGCCTGCACCGCCGCCTGGGCCTGGGCCTGGCCGCGCAGGGCGGCGTCCAGCGTGTTCATTGCACCGCGGATAGCTTGTGCGTCGCCGCCGGCGTTGGCGGCTTCCAGCGCCCGCGCAGCGTCCAGCACGACGCGGTCACGCTCACCCAGGGCCGCCTCACTGCGTTCACGCTCCTGGGTCTTGCGGTTGAATGCGTCGTCGATCGGCTTGCGAAACGCATCCCAGAGCTTTTGCTCCTGGCGCCGGTCCATCGGCACGCGCTGGGCCTCGGCCTGCCAGCGCTGTTGCAGCGCCCGCACGGCGTCGATGCGCAACATGGGCGCCGCACCGAGCGCCTTGGCATCCTCGATCATGGCCTGGCGGACGGTCAGGCTTTGCGCCTGCAAGGCCTCCAGCGGCGCGCTCGCTGCGGCCATGGCAGCCTTCCAGAGAGGCTGCAGTTCGGCAAAGGCCTTTTCGCCAATATGGCCGGCTTCGCGCCAACGGTCGCCAAACTGGTGCAGCAGACGGGTAAAGCCCCTCCAGTCGTCGTCCAAGGCGGTGGTGTTTGCAGCGGCCCACTGCTTGACTTCGTCGATCATGCCCAGGCGCTGAGCTCGGTGCTCCACCGCCTCGGCCTTCATTTTGTCCAGCCAGCCCTCGACCACCTTGTGGGCATCGTTGCAGGCCTCGTCGAAACGTTTCCACAGACCGTGGTTGGGCACACCGCCTTGATCGGTCTGCTTCCATTCCTCGCGCAGGGCCCGCAAAAGTTCTTGCATTTTGCGCCCGCCAATGGCCTGTCCTTCAGGCCGCTTGAGCAGGCCTTCAGCCTTGGCCACCAGCGCCTCGCGCAACTGGTCGGCGCGCCAGCGCTGCCAGCCCTCGAGCTCGCCGGCCGCAGCCAACGCGGCGTGGGCCAAGTTCTCCAACTTGTCGTCGATCAGGCGACCGTGCTCCTTGAGCACATTGCGCAACGCGGCGGCGGCGCCGGCACTGGCTTTGCCGTGCCCCTCGGCGATCTCCAGCTCCAGTTTTGAAAGGACCTCTTGCACTGTCTTGGTCGCTTGGGCCCGGATTTCGGGGTCAATCTTGGGTTTTTGCGGCTTACTCACCGCCTCGGCCGGGACACCGCGCGCAGCACGCAACTCGTCAGCCCAGACCGGTACCGGCGGCAACGGAGCGGCTGCATCGGCAGCAGCCGCTGCGGCCAGCGCCAAGGCCTCCCGAAATGCGTCGCAGACCACAAGCAGCTGGGCCCGTGAGGTCTCAAGCAAGGGCGGAAAGCGAGCCTCAACACTGGGCCAATTGGCGTCGGTCAACAATGCCGCCGCCTGGGCTTGCCAGTGCTCGACATCGGCCTGTAGAGCCTGAGCTGCGCCTTGCGCATCGTGCCAGGATTTGGTCGACAGCACCTCAATGCGTTGCGCCAGCAACACGGCAGCCTCACGCTGGACCTGGACCCGATGCTGCAGGTCTTCAATACCCTTGACCCGGTCACTGAGTTGCGCCTTGAGGGTTAGCAGCGGCTCACGGCTCAGCGGCGCGCCGGCTTTGGCTGCGTCGCGCTGCCAGGCCATGGCATCGGCAATGTTGAGCTTGGCGATTGCCAACAGCGCCTGACCGCGCTCGGCCCATTCCTGGGCAATGGATTCCTGTCCACGGCTGCGCTTGATCTCATCGAGTTTTTCGCGAAGCAGTTTGGCTGCACCCTTGTCTTTGCCACTGAGTTCCTTGAACACGGCCTGCATCTGTTCGGCCGCAGGGTTACCCGCCAGCCAGTCGCGAATACGGGCGGTACGCTCGCTGGAGGTGTGCGCCGAAAACGCGCCCCCGGTCAGTTGGTCCAAGGGATGCGAGTCATGCGCTTTGGCAGCGACAGGCGAGACGGCGGGTGTTTCGGGGGTCTTGGGAGTAGCAGGGAAAGGGAACATGACGAACAGATCAGAAAAATTGACCCCCCACGCATCGCGAAGGGGTTTGAGCCGCTATTTTCACCGCTATTTCACTGGCCGACAAAAAAGTCTAAGGGGTGCTCAGACTCAATTGCGCCCGCGGTCGCCATTTCGTCTCCGGTGGCACGGTGCGCGCCGAGCCCAAAAACAGGCGGGCCATCGGAATCTGGCGGGCCGCCAGATAGTCGCGCACCGCCACGCCGCGCTGCACCGCCAACTCGCGCATCTGGTCTTCGGACGCCGGCAGGTGGCTCAGCAGCAGGTTCTCCATGTCTTCCTTGGCCAGGGGCTGCAACTGGCCCTGCGAGGTCAGCGGTTTGGGTATGGCGGCGCGTCGGTACACAGCGCCGAGCAGCGTCAGGGACTCTTCCGGGCTCAAGGTTGCGGGCCCGCTGACCCCGTCTCCGGTTTGCGCCACTGCGCGACCAGCTAGCACCGTTTCTCGGCGCTGCTCGCCCAAGAGAAGTGCTTGCAGTTGCTCGCGCTTGAAAGCCTCGCGCTCGAGCTCCAGGCTGGCCATGCCCACCACGGTCATCTGCAAAGCAGGCCGCTCTTGTAAGGCTTTCACCACCTTGTCCAGACCAGCCCGTCCATCAAGGTCCAAGGCGGCCGAACCCGGCGCAAAATTCACAACGCCGGGCTCTTCGGCACTGCCAAAGGCGCTCGCGATCAAGCTAAAGGGTGCGGTCACAGCCTTGACAACCAGGTTGACGATCAGCTTGAAGATGATCGGCCCGAGCTTGAACTCAGGGTCGTTGAGCGATCCGCTCACCGGTAGGTCAATGTCGATCACGCCCTGGCGGTCTGCCAGCAGCGCCACCGCCAAACGCACCGGCAGGCTGGTCGGCGCTCCGTCGACCTTGTCACCAAATTTCAGCTGGTTGAGAACGATGTTATTGCTGGCCAGTAACTGGCCGTCCCCTTGCACCTTGTAACTGAGGTCAACACTGAGCTTGCCGCGTTCGATGCCATGGCCGGCGTGGCGAACAGCATAGGCCGACAGCGGTGGCAACTCCAGGTCGCGCACACGGGCCTTGAGATCGAGCACCAGCGGTTTTGCCAGAGGGTTGATCTGGCC
>CAXNFT010000031.1:0-15788 GCA_964201255.1 Rhodoferax sp. | reverse complement strand
ATGAGTGATGTCAATCGGGCCCGCGCCCAGCGCCTGCTGGGTGCGCAACAGCTAGACGCTGTGGTGGTGTCCAAACCTGAGAGCTTCACCTGGGCGACCGGGGCACCGGCCGGGGTTGCCGCTTTTTTTCGGCGAGCCGGCGCTGCGATGGCGCTGATACCGACCGCCGCCACTGCGCCGATCGCGGCGGTCTGCACAGAGCTCTTCGCTGCGCCGGCCCGCGCGGCGCTGGGGCCGGGCCAGGTCCATACCCACCCGGATTGGGTGGAGACTGCCGATATCCGGCCCTGGCTTGATACAGACCTGGGCGCGGCCAAGCTGGCTGAGCGAGCCTTTGCCAAGGCCGCCCGCCCGGCCGGGTTTGAGCGTCCTGCGGCGTTTGACGCGCGGCAGGCCTTCCTGGCGTTGGGCGATCTCTTGAAGGCGCGCGGCTTGTCCCGCGCCCGCATCGGCCTTGATCTGGATTTTTGGCCGGTAGCTGATTTTGAGTTGCTCAAAGCCGTGCTGCCACGGGTGCAATGGCGTGATGCCAGCCAAGTGCTCGGGCAAATCAAGGCTGTCAAGTCGCCGGCCGAAATTGCCCGGCTGACCCAGGCGGCTGTGATTGCCGAAGCCGGTATCCACCATGCCTTGGCGGCCGTGCATGAGGGCATCCACCGCGACGCCATCGCCGCGGCCTGGCGTGAGGGGGTTGCGCTTAAGACGCAGCGCTTGGGCGTGACGCTCAGCGGTCAATGGGAATACACCACCGTCGGGCCGCTCCCTTGGGCCGGTGGTGCCTGCTTGCAGCGTGGCGACGTGCTCAAATTTGATGTCGGCTGTGTGGTGCAGGGCTACAGCTCCGACAGTGGCCGCACCTACACCCTGGGTCCAGCCAGGCCGCGCACGCGCGAAATCATGGCCGCCTTGAGCGACGCTTTTTCAGCTGGGCTGGAGGTCCTCAAACCCGGGCATCTGATGCGCGAGGTGCATGCCGAGGCGACGCGTGCCATGCAGCGCGCCGGCTTCAGCCGGTTCAGCCGCGGCCACTTTGGCCACAGCCTGGGGCATGACACATTTTGCGAGGTCCCGCCCTTTTTGTCGGCCCAGGCCGACGAGCCGCTAGAGGCCGGGATGGTGCTGGCATTCGAAACTCCGTTTTATGTGGATGGCGAGGGGGGCTTCATCATCGAAGACCAGTTCCTGATCACCGCGCAGGGCGCCCAAGCCGCCTGGTCATTGCCGCGCGAACTGGGCTGCCTGCCCCTGTGACCAACCCCGCAGTATCGGCCCCACTTCAGGCATCGTCAAAGCGGTAACCGACCCCATAGACCGAGCTGATACCGGCCTCGCCAGTGCCGGCCTGCTCCAGCTTGCGGCGCAGGTTTTTGATGTGACTGTCAATGGCGCGGTCGCTGACGTCGCGCAGGTCTTCGTGCACGGTGTCCAGCAGTCGGGCCCGGGCAAACACCTGGCCCGGGCGAGACATCAGTTGGCGCATCAGTCGGAACTCAAGCGGTGTCAGCGGCAGCGGCTGGCCGCGCCAGCTGATCTGCTGGCCGGCCTCATCGACGGCAAAGGCCGCTGGCACCGGTTTCGCCAGGGCGCCTTCGCTGCGCCTTAGCAGGGCCTTGATGCGGGCCACGACCTCGCGCGGGCTGAAAGGTTTGCAGACATAGTCGTCGGCACCGGTATCCAGGCCCAGTAGGCGGTCGATCTCATCCACCCGGGCGGTCACCATGATGATGGGCACGGTGGAGAAGGCGCGAACCGCCGTACAGACCGCCAGGCCATCCATGCCGGGCAGCATCAGGTCGAGCACGATCAGGGCCGGTGCCTGCTGGCGAACCCGGGCGACGGCGTCATGGCCGTTGCCGCACACCTCAGTGGCAAAACCATGCATGAGCAGGTAGTTGGCCAGCATATCGGCGATCTTGACGTCGTCTTCCACGATCAGGATGTGTCGCTGGCTGGGCTGCTGGATTGTGGGCTGGAGCGGCATAGCTGTGGCGTTAGGGGTGACGTGGTCGGCGGTCCAGGGCCTGCGGTTGCAAGGGCAGGCTGACCTGTATCGCCAGGCCGCCAAGGCGGCTGGCGCTGGCCGCCACCGTGCCGTTATGGGCCTGGGCAATGGCACGCACAATCGACAGGCCTAGGCCACTGCCGTGCTGGCCGGTGCGGGTTCGGGCACTGTCCACCCGAAACAGCGGGTCGAACAGCTGGTCCAGTTGCGACGCTGTCACGGCTGGCGCACTGTCTTCCACCGTCAGCTGCAACACATCACCCAGCACCCGCCAGTGCACTTTCACCTCGCCGGGTGCGCGGGTGTAGCGCAAGCTGTTCTCCAGCAGGTTGGACAGCAGCTGTTCGACCCTGCCGAAGTCCCAGTGGGCGCTGATCGCGTGAGCGGCGGGCTGCATGGCCAGCGCCAGGCCCAGCTGCCCAGCGCGGGTCTCGAAACGCCGAACCATGCGCGCCAGGGCGGTATTGGCATCGCCGGCCGTAAAGTGGCAGGGCAGTTGGCCCAGGTCGGCCACCGCCAGTGTGTGCAGGTCATCCACCAGCCGGGTCAGTTGGGCCACTTCTTCGCGCAGGCTGGCCATCACTGACGGTGTGGGTTGGCGCGCCCCATCCTCAATCGATTCCATCTCGCCGCGCAGCACGGCCAGGGGGGTGCGTAGCTCGTGTGAAATCTGCGCAATCCAGTGGCGGCGACTGTCTTCAAGCTTGGCCAGTGCCACCACCATGGCGTTCACATCGGTCACCAGTTCATCAATTTCCATGGCGCCCGAGCGGCTGGCACCCGGTGTCCCGGGCACCGCAATCCGCACGCCCTGCTCACCACGCGCGATGCGGTGGGTGGCCAGTTGCAGTTGGCGCAGCGGGTGGCTCCAGCGCCTGGCCACCCACCAGCCCGCCAGCAAGGCCATGGCAATGGTGCTGAAGGCCGTGATCAGCATGCCCGTGGTCTGTCGCTGCAAAAAGCGCGCATCAATGCCCTCCGGTTCTCGCTCGGCAACGAGCTCGACAAAGGCCACGTCGGCGCCATTGACCTGCACTGCGCGGACAGTTCGCGCCAGGTGTGGCGGTTGTCGCCGTCCGGCCAACCAGTCGCCCTGCAGATCGCGGACCACAATGCGGTCGGCAATGTTGCCGGCCACGGCGGGGCGGGGCGGCGGTGGTCGGCCACCACCCGGGCCGCCCGGGCCACCCGGACCACCCAGGCCGGGCGGTGGCGGGCGGCGTCTGGGCGGGGGCTCGCCGGACTCATCGGGAGGCTCGTCCGGCCTGCCAGTGCGCGGCTGAAGCGGCCTGCCGCTGAGCTCGTCTATCAGGTCGCGTTGGGCTGCTCGGTTGCCGCGCAGCCAATTCATGCTGGGGTCTGCCGCGGCACGGCGTTCCAGCAGTTGTACAAAACGCGTCAATTGCTCCTCGTCGCGCAGGCGCAGGTAGTCGCCAAAACCACTGCGCAGGCTCCACAGGCTCACGCCCCCAACCGCCAGCACCGCCAGGACCACGGCAGCGGTCAGCAGCAGTGAGAGTTGATGGGCGATTCTCAGGCGCATGCCAAAGCCTTGTGGTGGCAGGAAAGGTCTCGAGCCGGGTGTGGGGAGACTGAGCTGACCCGAGGCGCCGTTGTCAAGGGCCGGTCCAGCTCACCAGAATTTCCAGAAGCCCTTCTTGCCCGCGGTGGGTGGTTCGTCATCAGCGCCCAGCCCCATTTTGCTCAGGCACTCGGCGTGCTTCAGGCCTTTGACGCGCAGGTAGGCGTAGTAATACTCTTTGGGCATCTTCGGCCTTGGGTCGAATTCGGACTTCAGGTTCTGCAACACCATTTTCTCGTACTTGGGCCACTCCACCACATCGCCCCCGGCGCCAAGGGCGTTCTTGCGCACATAGTCCATGGCGGTGTCGATCAATTTGTAATCCAAGGCGCAACCTCAATAACTCAAAATGAGCGGGGGCATGATACATCCGCCCCGTGTCAGCAGCAGGTGCCCAAACCCTGCCAAATCTGCCCTTAAGGCGCAACTGGGGCATCGCTCAAGGTGCGCAAAAAGGCCACGATGTCCGCGATCTCCGCGTCGGTCAGCGCCGGCCCAGCGTTGGCTGGGCGGTTGAATGGTGCCTTAACCACCTCGATGTTGCCCAGGTACTGTGCTGGCAGGTCGTTGCTGACCGCCTGGCCGTACCAGCGAATGGGGTCGCTGTTACGCGTCGAGTAAAAGCGCACCACCTCGGTCAGGTTTTTGAAGAAGCCGTTGTGCATAAAGGCCGGACGTTGGGCCACGTTTCGAAGGGTAGGCATGCGAAATTGGCCACAGAAGTGACTGATCGTGACCTCGGGCGCCACGCCGCTGGGCAGGGTGGGAGGCGTGCGGTCTGGCCCGCACAGTCCGAGGTCGTAAAACGCCGGGTCGGCATTCTTCGGGATGGCCGGGTTACGCGGGATGCCGGTGGCGTAATAGCTGAACTCCGAGAAGGGCGATTCCTCGGGATTGCCGCTGGTGGGGTTCATCAGGTGGCAGCCAGCGCAGTTGCCCTTGGCCGGGTCCGCGAACAGGGCCATGCCGCGCGCCTCGGTCGGGCTCAGCGTGGCCTGTCCCCGCACCATGGCGTCGTACTTGGAGCTGAAAGGCTGGAGCCGGGCCCGCTCAAACGCAGCAATGGCCAACCCGATCGAGGTGAAGGCGGCATCTGTATTGGCAAAGATGTCGGCCCCAAACACTTGCCTGAACTGCGCCGCATAGCGCGACTGGGCGATCTTGTCGACCACGCTCCTGCGGTTGGGGTTGTTCATCTCCAGCGGGTTGAGCAGGGGCCCAAGCGCCTGCAATTCGGCTGAGTCGCCACGGCCGTCCCAGAACAGCCCACCGACGGCCTCGGTAACACCGTCGGTGGTGACAAAGCTCAGCGGCACCGGGATCAAGCCCAGGTAGCTGTTGGTCATGGCATTGCGGGAGCCAATCGATCCGGGCAGGCTGCCCACGGCCACGCCGTTGCGGCCGCCGTGGTTGCCGGCAAAACCCATTGTGGTCTGGTGGCAGGCCGCGCAGGCGGTGCCGCGGGGCTCCGAGAGGTTGGCGTCATTGAATATTTGCTGGCCCAGGTCCACGCGGTCGTTGGTCGACGCCAGGGCGACGGCCACTGGGTTGGTCAGGTCGGTTGGGGTCGCTGTGGCGCCGCCGCCGCAGGCACTCAGCCCAAGGGTCAGGCTCAGCAGCAGGGCCAGGGAAAGTAGCCGCTCGCCAGCGCGGCGGAGCAGGGTCGTTGACATGGTTTCGGGCATGGAAGTCTCCGGTTGATTCCTGGCTCGGTTAGCCGCGGATGAGGCACTGTGCCGGTCAACTGTGGAGCAAATATGGAGGGCCGGACTTTTGCGGCCCAGCCCAGTGCAGTGCGCTCAAACGGGCTGTGTCAGCACCGGCGGCGCCCAACTAGAAAATCCTGTCGCCATTTCATAGGCATGGCCAATGCGGTACAGCAGGCCTTCGGCAAACGGCCGGCCGATCAGCTGGAAGCCGCAGGGCAGCCCATTGGCGGTGGCGCCACCAGGCAGCGTCAGAGCCGGCAGGCCCAGCACATTGACTGGCCGCATCAGCCGGGTGATCTCATTGAGCACGCGCTGCGTGCTGGCTCCGCCTGACACGTCCACCTCGGACAGGCGTGGCACCTGGATCGGCAGCACCGGCGCCAACAGCGCGTCGCACCGGCTGAAGACCTGGCCACAGAAGTCCCGCAGCAGCGGCCCGCGCAGCCGCTGGGCATTGCCATAGACCTGGGCCGAGACGGCGAGTGTGGTCTGAATCCGGCCGCGGGTCTGGGCGGTGTACTGGTCGGGGCAGTCCCGCATCCAGGCGCCGTGGATGGCGAGCACGTCACCCCAGGTCAGCATCAGGCCGACCGCGTTGATGGCATCCATGTCTGGCATGTCGACCTCGACCACTGTCAGACCGCGTTCTGAGAGAACGGCAGTGGCCTGTGCCAGGCGGGCAGCAACTTCTGGTCCGATCTCCCGGTCGAAATAGCCCTTGGGAATGCCGATGCGCAGGCCTTGCACCGGGCCTTGGAGTTGCTGCGTGTAGTCCGGCGCGGTTCCGGCGGCGGTGGATGGGTCGCGCGGGTCGTGACCGGCCAGCACCGACAGCAACAAAGCGTTGTCGGCAACTGTCCGTGTCAGGGGGCCCACGGTGTCGAGCGACTGCGACAGCGGCATGGCGCCGGCGCGCGACACCAGCCCGAAGGTGGTCTTCATGCCCACCAGCCCACACATAGCGGCCGGCAAGCGCACCGAACCGGCGGTGTCCGAACCCAGTGCGCCGTACACCACCCGGGCTGCCACCGAGACGGCCGAGCCGCTGGACGAGCCGCCGGTGATGTAGTCGGGGTTCCAGGGATTGCGCGCATCGCCCAAAAAGGCGTTCTGGCCGGTGGGACCGTAGGCAAACTCGGTCATGTTCAGGGTGCCGATTTGCACTGCGCCGGCGGCGTCAAGGCGCTCCAGCACACTGGCGGTGCAGGGGGCGACCCAGTCCTGGCGCAGCTTGCTGCCGCAGCTTGAAACCAATCCTTGGCGGTAAAACATGTCCTTGTGCGCCAGAGGCACCCCGTGCAGTGGGCCGCGGACCACGCCCCGGGCAAGATCCTGGTCACAGGCGCGCGCGGCCTCCAGGGCTGACGCCTCGTCCAGCCGGACGAACGCATTGAATTGCGGCTGTGCCGCCCGGGCGGCGGCAATGGCCGCTTGCGTCAGTGCCACCGAGCTGACCCGGCCTTCGCGCAGGGCCTGCGCGGCCTCGGTTAGGCTGGACGGTAACCCGGCAAAGGTCGCCGGCACCCGCTGACCGACCGGTTCGCTGGTGCCTCCGGCTATCTCAGGCGCCCGGGTCTCCTGCAGGGTGGCAAACAGCGACAGGGTGTCGACATCGAAATCCAGCTTGGCCGCAGCCCGCTCGAAGGCCGCGTAAGCCGGCGCCGCTAGTTCGGCGATGTCTGCGGCGCGGCTTTCGGTGACGGCCCAGCCGATTCGCTCGGCCTGGCGCAAGATGTCGGTGGCTGTCACTGAATGTTGCTTCATGGGGTATTGGCCTGGCTATGACAGACAGGCCCCTGAACGATGAGGGACTTACTTATACCACTGCGTCCAACTGGCCTGGGATCCGTCGGCGGGCGGCGGCGCAGGGCCATAATCGTCAGCCATGGACAAGCTCAAGCAGCTCGAAACCTTCGTCTCGGTGGCCTCGCGGGGTAGCCTCACGGCAGCCGGCCTGGCTGAAGGGGTAGCGCCGACCATCATGGGCCGCCGGCTTGACGCCCTGGAGGAGCGGCTGGGCGTCAAGTTGCTGGTGCGCACCACACGGCGCATCACGCTCACCCACGAGGGCAGTGCCTTTTTGGAAGACTGCCAGCGTCTGCTGGCCGATCTTGCCAATGCCGAAGGCAGCGTGTCGGCGGGCGGCGTCAAGGCCAGTGGGCACTTGCGTATCACGGCGCCCGCCGGGTTTGGCCGCAGGCACGTGGCACCGTTGGTGCCGCGTTTTCGTGAGTTGCACCCCGAAGTGACACTCTCCTTGAACCTGAGCGACCGCGTGGTGGACCTGGCGGGTGAGGCAGTGGATTGTGCGGTGCGGGTGGGCGACATGCCAGACTCATCCTTGATCAGCGTGCGGCTCGCAGACAACCGCCGGCTGTGTGTCGCTACACCTGCCTATTTGCAGCGCCACGGCCGGCCGCTGAACCCGCAGGACCTGAACCGATTTGACTGCCTAACCTTGTCGAGCGAC
The DNA here is from genome assembly GCA_964201255.1 of Rhodoferax sp. Taxonomy (GTDB): domain Bacteria; phylum Pseudomonadota; class Gammaproteobacteria; order Burkholderiales; family Burkholderiaceae_C; genus Rhodoferax. Next base: position 8,025 of record CAXNFT010000031.1, on the reverse strand, counting down.
GCCTCGCAAACGAGGGGGTGGGCGTTTTCCGTGCCCAAGGGGGAGGGTACTGAACTTGTGTACCTGAAGCAACAGGGCCCGCTCGACTGCTCAGACGGGCAAGTGCTGCACGACTGGTGCCTGCGCGGCCTGGGCATTGCCTGGCGCAGCACCTGGGAGGTGGAGTCAGAGGTGGCAGCCGGCACCCTGGAGGCAGTTCTGGAGGCGTATGCCGCGCCACCCAATGGGATTTATGCGGTGTTTGCCCACGCCAAACACTTGCCGTTGCGGGTGCGGCTGTGGATCGATTTTCTTAAACACCATTACGGGCAGGCAGGCTATTGGCAAGCCTCGTGACCGCTTTGCTGGCAGTATCGGCACCACCCCTAAAATCCGATCATGCAGACTGTCAAAAATGAATTGCTCAAAACTCTGGCGCGCGTGCTCGACACCCTGTTGCCGGGTGCAGGCGCCAAGGCAGCCTTTGAGTCACCCAAGGTGGCGGCCCATGGCGACCTGGCCACAACGGCTGCCATGCAACTGGCCAAACCGCTCAAGGCCAGCCCGCGCCAGTTGGCCGAAACCCTGCGCGCCGAGTTGCTGCTTACCGAGCCGTTCCAGCGCTGGGTAGACAGCTTGGACATCGCCGGGCCGGGGTTTATCAATATCCGGCTCAAACCTGCGGCCAAGCAAGCTGTGGTGCGCGATGTGCTGGCGCAGGGTACCCAGTTTGGCGCCCAGAGCCCGCGCGGGCAGCGCCTGCTGGTGGAATTTGTCTCGGCCAACCCGACCGGGCCGCTGCATGTGGGCCACGGCCGTCAGGCCGCGCTGGGCGACGCCATTTGCAACCTGTACCAGACTCAGGGCTGGGCGGTGTACCGCGAGTTCTATTACAACGACGCCGGTGTGCAGATCGGCACCCTTGCCACCAGCACCCAGTGGCGCGCCAAGGGCGTCAAGCCCGGCGACCCGCAGTGGCCGGAACAGGCCTACAACGGCGAGTACATCGCCGACATCGCGGCCGATTTTCTGGCCGGCAAGACGGTGCAGTCTGACGACCGCAGCTTCACGGCCTCGGGCGATGTCGAGGCGCTGGACGACATCCGGCTGTTTGCCGTGGCCTACCTGCGCCACGAGCAGGACTTGGACCTGCAGGCCTTTGCGGTCCGGTTTGACAACTATTACCTGGAAAGCAGTCTCTACCTGAGTGGTCGGGTCGATGCGGCGGTGCATAAACTGCAACAAGCCGGGCACACCTACGAACAGGATGGCGCGCTGTGGCTCAAGACCACCGCCTACGGCGACGACAAAGACAGGGTGATGCGCAAGGGCGACGGCAGCTACACCTACTTCGTGCCCGACGTGGCCTACCACATCACCAAATGGGAACGTGGTTTCGAGAAAGTGGTCAACATCCAAGGCACTGACCACCACGGTACCATCGCCCGGGTGCGCGCTGGCTTGCAGGCCGCCGGCGTCGGCATTCCCCAGGGTTATCCGGACTATGTGCTGCACACCATGGTGCGGGTGGTCAAAGGTGGTGAAGAGGTCAAGATTTCCAAGCGCGCCGGCAGCTATGTGACACTGCGCGACCTGATCGAGTGGACCAGCAAGGACGCGGTGCGCTTCTTCCTGCTCAGCCGCAAACCCGACACCGAGTACACCTTCGACGTCGATCTGGCGGTTGCCAAGAACAACGACAACCCGGTGTACTACGTGCAGTACGCCCATGCCCGCATCTGCTCGGTGCTGGCGGCCTGGGGCGGTGACCGGGCCAGGCTCGGCAGTGTCGACCTGTTAGCGCTCGACAGCGGGCCCGCGCAGGCGCTGATGCTGCTGCTGGCCAAATACCCTGACATGCTGACCGCTGCTGCCGCCGACTTTGCGCCGCATGACGTCACTTTTTACCTGCGTGAGTTGGCGGCCAGCTACCACAGTTACTACGATGCCGAGCGCATTTTGGTGGACGACGAGCCCCTGCGGTTAGCGCGGGTGGCGCTGGTCGCGGCCACGGCGCAGGTGTTGCACAATGGGCTGGCGGTGCTGGGTGTCAGCGCTCCGCAAAAAATGTGAATCCAACCCGGAGTGTGAAGAAGATGATGCAGCAACGCGGTGGCACCCTGGTCGGGTTCATCATCGGGGTTCTGGTGGGCCTGGGCTCTGCACTGGCCGTGGCGGTGTATGTCACCAAGGTGCCCGTGCCCTTTTTGAACAAGGGCGAGAGCCGCAGCGCCGAACAGGACGCCGCCGAGAACAAAAAAAACAAGGAGTGGGACCCCAACGCTCCGCTCTATGGCAAAAATCCGGCCAAGCCCGCGCAGCCGGCTGCCTCTGAGCCGCTGGCTGCGGCCTCTGGAGTGGCATCAGCGCCCCTAGCTGCAACAGCCACCCCAACGCCGACCGTGCTGCCCGGGTTACCCACTAAAGTCGAGGCCAAACCAGCCGCCAGTGCTGACCCGCTGGGCGACCTGGCCAAGGCGCGCACGACAACTGCTGCCCCGGCTGCTGCGGCCGCTGTTGCAGGCGCAGCAGAGCCCTTTAGTTATTTCGTGCAAGTGGGTGCTTTTCGAACTCCGGAAGACGCCGAGAGTCAGCGCGCCCGCCTGTCACTCGGTGGTATCGAGACCAGGGTGTCAGAGCGCGAGCAGTCGGGCCGCACCGTTTACCGGGTGCGGGTCGGCCCATTTGACAAACGAGAAGAAGCCGAGCGAGCCAAGGAGAAACTCGATGCCAGTGGCCTAGAGACGGCCCTGGTGCGGGTTCAGCGCTAAGGGACTGGTGGAACTTCTTCCTCTGGCGCTGGTCAACTGATTTTGAATGGAGTAACAGAGCATGAAACGTCGTGATTTTTCTGTGGTTTGCGGTGCCGCATTGGCGGGCTCTGCCGTGGCGCCAAGGATGGCACTGGCCCAGGCCAAGCCACCGGTGGCCGGGACCGACTACATGGTGCTGGAAAAACGAGCCTCGGTGGAGGCGCCCGCGGGCAAGATCGAGGTGGTGGAATTTTTCTGGTACAGCTGCCCACACTGCAATGCCTTTGAGCCCACCCTCAATGCCTGGGTCAAGGGCGTGGCTAAAGATGTCTCGGTGCGGCGTGTGCCCGTGGCTTTTCGCGATGATTTTGTGCCTCAGCAGCGCCTGTTTTACGCGCTCGAAGCCATGGGCTTGCTTGACAAACTCCATGGGCAGGTCTTTGCAGCCATCCATGCGGAAAAGCAAAAGCTCGCGCGTGGCGACGAGATTGGTGACTGGGTTGGCAAGCTGGGTGTGGACAAGACCAAGTTCATGGAGCAGTACAACTCGTTCTCGGTCTCCACCAAGGCCACTCGCGGTGCTCAGCTGCAAAACGCCTACCGGGTGGAAGGTGTGCCGGCGCTGGGTGTGGCGGGCCGCTTCTATACCGATGGCACACTGGCACGCAGCATGGAGCGTGCCCTGCAGGTGGTGGAGTTCCTGACGGGCGAGGTCCGCAGCGGTCGCTGACGAATCCACCCCTGGCCGCTAGCCTTGCCTTGTCGCAAGTGCTGCGGTGCTCTTCGCAGCATGCTTGGCTTTGGTGCATCAAGCCGAGATTGACGCGAGAGGTCCTGTCGCGAGAGGTCCTCGCCAGAGAGTTTGTGCGGCCGTACAATGACGCCGATCTTTAGTGCAAGATTCGTGCCTTATGAAAATCCCAATGTCCTTCTGGCTTTTGATTGCGGCGCTTTGTGTGTGCGCAGGATCGGCTCATGCCGAAAAAGCTGACCGCAGCAAACCGATGAATGTCGAGGCGGACGCCCTGCGTCACGACGAGCAGAAACAGACCAGTGTTTTCACAGGGCGGGTCATCGTGACCAAAGGCAGCATCATCATCCGAGGTGCTCGTATCGAGGTGCGGCAGGATGCGCAGGGCAACCAGTACGGGCTGGTCAGTGCAGAGCCCGGCAAGCTGGCGTTTTATCGCCAGAAGCGCGAAGGTGTGGAAGAATTCATTGAAGGCGAGGCCGAAACCATCGAGTACGACGGCCGGGCCGATACGGTCAAGTTCATCAAGCAGGCCCAAATGCGGCGCTACCGGGGCGCCACGCTGAATGACGAATTAACCGGCCAAGTCATTTTGTTTAATAACACCACCGAGGTCTTCAATGTCGATGGTGGCTTGGCGCAAGGCAGCACCGGCGCGCCGGCCGGCCGGGTTCGGGCTATGTTGATGCCCAAGCCCGAAGAGGCGGGGACCACCACCCCGCCCAAGGCAGGGTCAGCCGCGCCGGCACTGCGGCCCAGCAAGGCGCTGGGCGAGGCGCAGAAGTGACCGAACAGACCACCCTGGACGTACCTCAGGCTCGAATCAGCGCCACAGACGGCGGCAGCCGGCTCGAAGCCAGCCATCTGGCAAAGGCCTATGGCATTCGCAAGGTGGTCAAGGATGTGTCCCTGGTGGTACGCAAGGGCGAAGTGGTCGGCCTGCTGGGTCCCAATGGGGCGGGCAAGACCACCTCGTTTTACATGATCGTGGGCCTGGTACGTCCCGGCGCCGGTGACATTCGCATTGACGGCCAGTCGGTAGAACACATGCCGATCCACCGCCGGGCCCGCCTCGGCTTGAGCTACCTGCCGCAAGAGGCGTCCATCTTTCGCAAGCTCAACGTTGAGGACAACGTGCGGGCCGTGCTGGAGTTGCAGCGCGATGCGGCCGACAAGCCGCTAACGCGCGACGAGATCGACCACCGACTCGATGCGCTGTTGAATGACCTGCGGGTGCAGCATTTGCGTCAGAGCCCAGCGCTGGCCCTGTCGGGCGGCGAGCGGCGCCGAGTGGAAATTGCGCGGGCGCTGGCCACGCAGCCACGGTTCATTCTGTTGGACGAGCCTTTTGCCGGCATCGATCCGATTGCGGTGATCGAGATCCAGCGCATCATCGGCTTCCTCAAAGATCGGGGCATTGGCGTGCTGATCACCGACCACAACGTCCGCGAAACTCTGGGTATTTGTGACCACGCCTACATCATCAATGATGGCCGTGTACTGGCAGAAGGCACGCCGGCCGAGATTGTCAACGACGCCGACGTCCGTCGTGTCTATCTGGGCGAACACTTCAGGATGTGATGGGATTGCCGCTTGTATTGTGGCTGGTGCCGGCTGATGCCTTGAGTGGGGGTGCGCGTTGAGGCAGGGCCTCTCGCTGCGGGCCTCGCAGCATCTGGCCCTGACGCCGCAGTTGCAGCAGTCGATTCGCCTGCTGCAGTTGTCCACCTTGGAATTGAGCTCAGAAGTCGATCAGATGCTGGACGACAACCCATTTCTTGAGCGCGAGGCCGCCGAGGCACCGCGCGAGGACTTTGGCCTGGAACAGGCCGATGCGCCGGTCCGCAGCGATGACCTGGAGGCAGAGTCTGCTACATATTCAGGAGCAGACTATCCCTCAGAGACAAGGGTTGTAGTCGAAAACGATGCCCCAACCGCGACGCTGGACGACGATGGCCAGAGTTGGGAGGGTGATGGCAGCGCCTCGCTCGCACCTGATGACAGCGAGTGGGGCGGCGAGGCTCGCGCCAAGGGCAACAACCTGGACAGCGACGATGCGCTGGACGCCACAGAACTGGCCCGCGCGCAGGAGTCGCTGCAAACTCACCTGCACACCCAAGCCCTGTCGCTGCGTCTGGGTGAACATGACCGGGCAGCGCTGCGTTTTTTGATCGAATCGCTGAACGATGACGGTTATCTGGAAGACAGCCTGCCCGCGCTGGCGCACGGCCTGGCCAACCACGACGCGGCAGAGTTCGAGGAACTGGTGCACCATTTCACGGTGGCCCTGCACTTGCTGCAAAGTCTAGAGCCGGTGGGCGTGGGTGCGCGGGATCTGGCCGAGTGCTTGCGCTTGCAGTTGCAGGCGCTGTTGCGGGCCGACGATCTGACGCCAGCTCGGCGGCTGCTGCTTGAGCTTGGCTTGCGCATTTGCAGCCAGCCGTTGGACCTGCTCGCCCGGCGCGACATCAAAAGGCTGATGCCACTGTGCGACGCCAGCGACGCCGCCGTGAGAGAAGCCATCGCGCTGGTCGGGAGGCTAGAACCCAAACCCGGGCGCCGCTTTGTGAATGTGGAGCGCAACATTGTCGTGCCGGATGTGTTGGTGGTCCAGGTCGGCAAAGGCAGCCAGGCACGCTTTCGAGTCCAACTCAATGCGGATGTGATGCCGCGCCTGCGCGTGCACGATATCTATGCCAATGCCCTTCGCCAGCACAAAGCCGGTGGGCGCGAGGCCTCCAGCCATGCGGCGCTGCAGCAGCGCTTGCAAGAGGCGCGCTGGTTTATCAAGAACATTCAGCAACGCTTTGACACCATTTTGCGCGTCAGCACCGCCATCGTGGAGCGGCAAAAAAGCTTTTTCCAGCACGGCGAGTTGGCCATGCGCCCGCTGGTCCTGCGCGAGATTGCCGACGAGCTGGGCCTGCACGAGAGCACCATCAGCCGTGTGACCACTGCCAAGTACATGGCCACGCCCTTTGGCACCTTTGAACTTAAGTACTTCTTTGGTTCCGGCCTGGGTACTGATTCCGGCAGCAATGCGTCCAGCACCGCGGTACGCGCCCTGATCAAACAGTTTGTGGCGGCCGAAAGCCCCAAAAAGCCGCTGAGCGACAGTCAACTGGCTGACATGCTCAAGGAGCAGGGCATCGACTGCGCCCGGCGCACCGTGGCCAAATACCGCGAGGGTCTGCGCATAGCGCCGGCCTCGTTGCGCAAGGTGCTGTAGCCTGCCTTTGAGGATTTTTGCTTGAACCAGCTCCAATTGTTTTTGCCCTGCGCCGCCGGCGTGGAAGAGTTCCTGCTGCAAGAAGTTCAGCACATCACCGGGCTGGGCGGGCAGGCCGTGCAAAAACGCCGTGGTGGCGTGGCCTTGAATGGGGCTTGGCGTGATGTGATGCTGCTCAACCTGCACAGCCGGCTGGCGCAGCGGGTGCTGGTACTGCTGTCGTACACCGAGTACCGCAACGAGCAGGACCTGTACCGCGCCGCCAGCGAGGTGGCCTGGGAAGCCTGGTTCACGCCGCGCCAAAGCATCAAGGTGGAGGTGACAGCCCAACACAGCCCACTGACCAGCCTGAACTTTGCCGCTCTCAAGGTGAAGGACGCGGTGTGTGACCGCTTTCGCGTCAAGGCCAACGGCGTGCGCCCCGATGTGGACACGCAGTGGCCCGATGTGCGCATCTTTGCCCACCTGACCACCGACGGCTGCTCGCTCTACATCGACACCTCGGGCGAGCCGCTGTTCAAGCGCGGTTGGCGCGAGGACAAGGGCGAGGCGCCCCTGAAGGAAACCCTGGCCGCCGCCATGCTCGCCGCCAGCGGCTGGCTGGCCGGCGAGGGCGACCTGCCACCGCTGTATGACCCCTGCTGCGGCAGCGGCACCATTGCCATCGAGGCCGCCCAAATGGCCTGCAACATTGCCGCCGGCAGCGGCCGCCGCTTTGCTTTTGAGCACTACCTGCCGTTTGCCCACCACGTCTGGGATGCTATAAAAAAAGAAGCTAAAGAGGCAGAGGTGACAAGGGCTACAGGCCAAAAACCCATTATTTTTGGGAGCGATGTGGCGTTTCGAATGGTGGACTTTGCCCAACGCAACGCGCAGCGCGCTGGCGTGGCCGACCTGATCGAATTCCGTGGCGGCGACGCACTGCAACGCCTGCCGCCCTGCGACCAGCCCGGCGTGATGCTGGTCAACCCGCCCTACGGCGAGCGCATTGAGGTAGCCGGTGTGGCCGGCGCCCGGCGCGCCGGCGGCCGGGAACAGGCGCAGGTGGCCAGCCAGGGTAGCGCAGGCGGTGAGGACGGCGCATTTTTTAACCAGCTCAGCGCCCACTGGAAAAAGAACTACCCTGGCTGGACCGCCTGGGTGCTCACGCCCGACCTCAAACTGCCTGGCAAGATGCGGCTCAAGGAATCGCGCCGCGTGCCCATGTGGAACGGCCCGCTAGAGTGCCGGTTGTTCCGCTTTGACATGGTGCAGGGCTCGGCCCGCAGCAAGCCGGCATGAGCGCGGTGGTGCTCGACACCAACATCGTGCTG
>CAXNFT010000030.1:0-15820 GCA_964201255.1 Rhodoferax sp. | reverse complement strand
AAGGCGATCAGGGTGGGGCGCTTGAGACGGAAAGAGACCTTGCCCTTGACATCACCCCGGCAAACGTCGGTGTAGTCGGTCATCTTGGTCAGCTTGGTGTTCACCACCAGGCCGTCGGTGCCCCAGATGTGCGGCAGACCGTAAACTTTGCCATCCTGCGTGGTGTTTTTCTTGGTGGCGTCCAGCATCGAGGGAATGAACAGCTCTGATTTCAGCTTGCTCAGGTCCATCGGCTTGTAAATACCAAACTCTTGCTGTGGCCCTGTGATGCGGTCTTGCGATGGCTGGGCCAGGTCAAAACCGGCGCCGCCCGTGGCACGCAGCTTGGAGATCATCTCCTCGTTGTTGGACAGGGTCACTTCAACCTTGTAGCCGCTTTCTTTCTCAAACTGCGCCACGATGTCGGCCGGCGCGTAGTCGGCCCAGGTCAAGAGGCGCAGGGTTTTTTCCTGGGCCAGAGCAGCACCGCTGGCGCTGAGCGCGAGTATGCTGGCGGCAATAACAGAGTACTGGAATGTCATTCAATTCTCCTTCAATGGGTGGTTGGCTTGAGCTCTTTGCCAGAGTGGCTAAGAAGGTAAGCAGCTTGCGCCGGTTTAATGACAATACAGTGTCAAATCAATGTCTTGAGCTTGGTGGTTTCCCTTGATGCTGTCCTGGATCGATACCCATTGCCACCTTGACGCGGCCGAGTTTGCGCCAGACGTAGCCCAGGTGCGGGTCAATGCGGCAGAGGCTGGGGTGGCGCACTGCGTGCTGCCGGCGGTGGCTGTGGCCAACTTTGCGGCGGTGCGCTCCCTGGCTTATGCCCATGGTGACAGCTATGCCTTGGGCATCCACCCGCTTTACGTGGCACAGGCCAGTGAGCATGACCTTGACGCCCTGGACGCCGCCCTGACAGCACAGCGCGATGACCCGCGCCTGGTGGCAGTGGGTGAGATTGGTCTGGATTACCTGGTGCCGGCCTTATGCCAGAGTCCGTTGCGGGAGCGGCAGATGCACTTTTACCGGGCGCAACTGCGCTTGGTGCGCAAACATGGTCTGCCGGTGATCCTGCATGTGCGGCGCTCTGCCGATCAGCTTTTGCAGGGTTTGAGCGAAGTCGGCGGCGGGGCGGGCCCCTGGCAGGGCATTGCCCATGCCTTTAATGGCAGCATTCAGCAGGCGCAGCGCCTGGTGGGCGCCGGCCTGAAGCTCGGCTTTGGCGGCGCCTTCACCTATGACCGGGCCCTGCAGCTGCGCCGGCTGGCCACCGAGCTGCCGCTGGAGGCCGTGGTGCTCGAGACAGATTCACCCGACATGCCGCCGCACTGGCTGTACGCCACTGCGGCCGCGCGCGCCGCCGGGCAAGCGCAGGGCCGCAACAGCCCGCAGCAGTTGCCACGCATTGGCGCGGCTTTGGCGGCGCTGCGTGGCATCACGCCCGAAGCGATGGCGCAGGCCAGTACAGCCAATGCAGTGGCGGCGCTGCCGCGCATAGGCCCGTTATTGGTGGGAACTAGGCCCAACTTACACTGAGCGCTCAAGTTTCTTTAACCCGAACCCACCCTGACGCACAAGGAACCCTTGCCATGGCAGATAACGCCTACGAAGCCGGCCGCCTGAACCTCCCCTTTGTGGGCCACTGCACCTTTGCCAAGGCGCCGCCCGTGACCGACTGGGACCAGATCAATGCCGATGTGGCGGTGCTTGGTGCCCCGAATGACATGGGCACCCAGTGGCGCGCTGGCGCCCGTTTTGGCCCACGCGGCATCCGCGAGGCGTCCACCCTGTTCTCTTTTGGCCACGCTGGCGCCTACGACTTCGAAGACGATGTGATGTACCTCACCCGCGAGGAGGTGCGAATCGTGGATGCGGGTGATGCCGACATCATCCACACCGACATGGCGGGCAGCAATGCCAATATTGAGCTGGCGGTGCGCAAGATGCTCGAGCAGGGTGCCATGCCGGTGGTACTGGGCGGTGACCATTCGGTTCATGCGCCGGTGATGAAGGCGTTTGAAGGGCGCGGCCCGATCCACATCTTGCATGTTGATGCCCACCTGGATTTTGTCGATCAGCGACATGGCGTGCGTTACGGCCACGGCAACCCGCTGCGCCGCGCCTCTGAAATGGCGCACGTGGTTGGCATGACCCAGATCGGCATACGCAATGTGTCCTCGTCCAACCGCGACGACTACGCCGCCGCCCGTGCCGCCGGTTCCCAAATCCTGTCGGTGCGGGACGTGCGCCGCTTGGGCACTGCCGGCGTGCTGGCGCAGATCCCGACCGGACTGAACTATTACCTGACGATCGACATTGACGGTTTTGACCCGTCGATTGCGCCTGGCACCGGCACGCCCAGCCACGGCGGGTTTTTGTATTATGAGGTGCTGGAGATCATCCAGGCGCTGGCCGTTCGCAGTGGCGGCAACATCATCGGCATGGATCTGGTGGAGGTGTCACCGCCTTACGACCCCACCGGTGTCACCTCCATCCTGGCTGCGCAGTTGCTGCTCAACAGCATTGGTTTCATCTTCCACGCCCGCAAGGCCGGTCCCCAGCCTTGAGCGGTCTGGGGCGAGGCACGGTTTTGGCCAGTTCTTTAAGCCTTTTAGGCCTCTAGCCCTTGTGCTACTTGGCTTTGTAGCTATTAAATGTATAGTGAAGCGCTTTGGAGATAATGGGCTGATCTTGAAAAAACGCACGCCCCACCTTCCCGAAGTCAACTTTTCTGAGGACGGCCGGTTTCGACATCTGCACCTGGGCACCGAGTGGATCCAGGGCTCGATGCAGGTCGATGCCCCGACGGCCTTGGTGCATGAGTACATCCAGCGCATGATGGCCTGGCTGCTGTTTGTAGAGCCCGCCAGCGTGGCCGAACGGCAGGCGCTGCAGCTGGGTCTGGGTGCGGCGTCGTTGACCAAGTTCTGCCATAAAGAGCTGCGTATCAAGACCACCGCCGTTGAGCTGAACCCGCAGGTGCTGGTGGCCTGTCGTGGCTGGTTCAAGCTGGCCGCCGACGACGCTCTGCTGCAGGTGGTGCTGGCCGATGCGGCCGCCGAAATCCAAAACCCGCACTGGTGGGGCAGGGTCGATGCCTTGCAGGTTGACCTGTACGACCACGAAGCCGCAGCCCCTGTTCTCGACAGCCTGCCCTTTTACAACTGCTGCCGGCGCCTGCTGACTGAGGACGGCTGCATGACGGTGAACCTATTTGGCCGGGCCTCTAGTTTTGTACGCAGCGTGGAGAAGATCTCGGCCGCTTTTGGCGTTGACGCGGTCTGGACCTTCAAGCCCACACGCGAGGGCAACACTGTGGTGCTGGCCCAACGCAACCGCAGCCGGCCACGGCGTGAGATATTGCTGTCACGCGCGGCAGACATCCAGACACGCTGGGGCCTGCCGGCCGACAAATGGGTGCGGGTGTTCAAACCCATGCTGGCATGACAGCCACCCCGGGCCCGCTGGACTGGCGGCACCTGGTCGATTGGCTCTGCGCCGACGCCGTGATCACCAGCGAAGAGGCGCACCGCGTCACCGCCCGTTGCGCCCAGGCTGAGAGCCGGCAGCACCCCCTGGTGCGCCTGGCCAGTGTGGCCGTGCGGCGTGCCAGTGACTCCCGCCCGCTGGACATCGAGGCGCTGACCCAATGGCTGGCGCAGCGCGCCGGGCTGGACTACCTGCGCATCGACCCTTTGAGAGTGGACGTGGCCAAGGTGGCCGACGCCATGAGTGCCGCCTACGCCGAGCGCCACCACATCCTACCCATCCAGGTGACCGCCACCGAAGTGGTGGTGGCCACCGCTCAGCCCTATGTCACAGACTGGGTGGCCGAGCTTGAGCGTCAGATTCGTCGGCCAGTGCGTCGGGTGCTGGCCAGCCCGCTGGAGATTCAACGCTACGTGGCAGAGTTCTTTGCGCTGGCCAAATCAGTGCGCACCGCCCAAAAGGCCGGCACCCCCAGCGGTGTGGCCAATTTTGAGCAACTGGTGGAAATGGGCCGGGCGCAGAAACCACTTGATGCCAACGACCAGAGCGTGGTGCGGGTGGTGGACTGGTTGTGGCAGTACGCGTTTGACCAGCGCGCCAGCGACATCCATCTGGAGCCGCGGCGTGAGCAGGGAGTGATCCGCTTTCGCATCGACGGTGTGTTGCACCCGGTCTACCAGGTGCCTATGGGCGTGCTGGTTGCCATGACTGCGCGCATCAAGCTGCTGGCCCGCATGGATGTGATGGAAAAGCGCCGGCCGCAAGACGGCCGCATCAAGACCCGACGCTCGCAGCCAGCGGGCGGGGCGGGACCGGCGGAGGAGGTCGAAATGCGCCTGTCCACCCTGCCGACCGCCTTTGGCGAAAAAATGGTGATGCGCATTTTTGATCCTGACCACGCCGTCAAGGACCTGGATGCACTCGGGTTTTCCGAGCATGATGCCGGACGCTGGGAGGCCCTGCTCAGTCGGCCGCATGGCATTGTGCTCGTGACCGGGCCCACTGGCTCCGGTAAGACCACCACCCTGTACGCTACGCTCAAGCGCTTGGCGACCGAGGCGGTCAACATCAGCACGGTGGAGGACCCGATCGAGATGATCGAGGCGTCTTTCAACCAGACCCAGGTGCAGCCGCAGCTCGGTTTTGGCTTCCCGGAAGGCCTGCGCGCCCTGATGCGGCAGGACCCCGACATCATCATGGTCGGCGAGATTCGCGACTTGGCCACGGCCGAAATGGCGGTGCAGGCAGCCCTGACTGGGCACCTGGTGTTCTCGACGCTGCACACCAACGACGCGCCGTCTGCCATAACCCGCCTGCTGGAGCTCGGCATTGCGCCCTATCTGATCAACGCCACTCTGCTTGGCGTGTTGGCACAGCGCCTGGTCCGCACCCTGTGCTTGGGATGCCGGGTGCCTGATGTTGTGACGACATTGACGGCTTTGAGGCGTGACCTTGGCCCGTGGCCACTGGACGGCGACTACCAGCCCTACCAGGCCGTGGGCTGTGTGGATTGCCGCATGACGGGGTTTCAGGGGCGGACCGGCCTGTACGAACTGCTGGTGGTGACCGAGCCTCTGCGGGCCCTGATCCGGCCCGAGCCCGACACCGACGCCTTGCGCCAGCAGGCCGGCCGGGACGGCATGCGGCCGTTGCGACTGGCCGGTGCGCAACGCGTGGTTATTGGTCAGACTGTTATGGAAGAGGTGTTGGCCGCTACCCCGGCTTAGGTGCATAAACTGGGACGCATGGCCTAGGTGGAATCCACAGGTGTCAAGGGGTGAATTCCGGTGCAAAATGCGCGGGTATGTAAATATGTAGGAGCCAATTGATGAATATCAAAAGTCAAAAAGACTTTTTCTCGGGTCTCATGTTCACCGCTGTCGGGGTGGCCTTTGCTTGGGGTGCCACCAAATACAGTTTGGGGACTGCCGCTCGGATGGGACCGGGTTACTTTCCGACGATGCTCGGCGTTCTCATGGCCATCCTTGGCGGTGTGATCATTTTCAAGTCCTTGGTGGTCGAGACTGAAGATGGCGACAAGGTTGGCAGTTGGGCCTGGAAGCCCCTGTTGTTCATCATCGCGGCCAATCTGTTGTTCGGCCTGATGCTGGGTGGTCTGCCTAAAATCAAGTTTCCGGCCTTTGGCCTGATCGTTGGCATTTACGTGCTGACCTTTGTCGCCAGTTTGGCGGGCGATGAATTCAAATTCAAAGAAGTCGCGGTCTTGGCCACCATCCTGGCGATCATGAGTTACCTGGCTTTCATTGTGCTGCTAAAACTGCAGTTTCCGGTGTGGCCGGCCTTCATCACAGGTTAAGAGGTAACAGACCATGGATTTGATCAACAACCTGTCGCTCGGTTTCGGCGTGGCCTTCACGCCGATCAACCTGATGTACGCCTTTATCGGCTGCCTGCTTGGCACGCTGATTGGTGTGCTCCCCGGCATCGGCCCGCTGGCCACCATTGCCATGCTGCTGCCCGCCACCTATGCTTTGCCTCCGGTGTCGGCGCTGATCATGCTGGCCGGTATTTACTACGGCGCCCAGTACGGAGGTTCTACCACCGCCATCTTGGTAAACCTGCCTGGGGAGTCGTCCTCGGTGGTCACGATCATCGACGGCTACCAAATGGCACGCAAGGGCAGGGCTGGCCCTGCGCTGGCTGCAGCGGGCTTAGGGTCTTTCTTTGCCGGTTGTGTGGGCACCCTGGTGTTGGCCGCTTTTGCTGTGCCCTTGACCGAGGTGGCTTTCAAGTTCGGCCCGGCCGAGTATTTTTCACTCATGATCCTGGGTTTGATCGGCGCTGTGGTGCTGGCTTCGGGCTCCCTGCTCAAGGCCGTGGGCATGATCCTGCTCGGGCTGCTGCTGGGCCTGGTCGGTACTGACGTCAACTCGGGCGTGGCACGCTACAGCCTTGACATTCCTGAGCTGACCGATGGCATCGGCTTCATCGTGATTGGTATGGGTGTTTTTGGCTACGGCGAGATCATCAGCAACCTGGGCAAGGACGAAAGTCAGCGTCAGGTGTTCACCGCCGAGGTCAAAGGGCTTTTCCCAACCGGTGAAGACTTCAAACGCATGATTCCGGCCATCTTGCGTGGTACGGCCTTGGGCTCGATGTTGGGCATCTTGCCCGGTGGCGGTGCCGTGATGGCGGCGTTTGCGGCCTACACCGTTGAGAAGAAAACCAAGCTGCAGCCGGGCGAGGTGCCTTTCGGCCAAGGCAACATCCGCGGTGTGGCTGCGCCCGAGTCGGCTAATAATGCGGCTTCGCAGACCTCTTTCATCCCGCTGCTGACCCTGGGTATCCCCCCCAACGCCGTGATGGCGCTGATGGTCGGTGCCATGACCATCCACAACATTCAGCCCGGTCCCCAGGTCATGACCAGCAATCCCCAGTTGTTCTGGGGCCTGATTGCCTCGATGTGGATCGGCAATGCGATGCTGATCATCCTGAACCTGCCACTTATCAGCATGTGGATCAAACTGCTGAGCGTGCCCTACCGTTGGCTGTTTCCGGCCATTGTGCTGTTCTGCGCCATCGGGGTGTATTCGACCAACAACAACACCTTTGACATCTGGATGGTGGCCATCTTCGGCTTTTTGGGCTATACCTTCATCAAGCTGGGCATGGAGCCAGCGCCGCTGCTGTTGGGTTTTATCCTTGGGCCGATGATGGAAGAGAACCTGCGTCGTGCGTTGCTGTTGTCGCGCGGTGACTGGAGCGTGTTTGTGACTCGTGGTTTGTCGGCCAGCTTGTTGGCGGTTGCGGCCCTGTTGCTGCTAATCGTGCTCTTACCATCGATCAAGAAAAAACGCGAAGAAGCCTTTGTCGAGGACTGAGCCTCGTTTTCTCCTCTGAAAAGGCACCTGCGGGTGCCTTCTTTTTCTGACAGGGGCGGATGACGCTGCGGCACAATCCGTGCAGGGGCCTTCATGAACGACCAGAACCGACTGAACCCGGATGTGCCGAAGGCATCCAGACGGGTGAAGCCATGACCATGATGGGAACTGTTTTTCTGCAAGGTCTGGTTTTGAGTTTGGGCCTGATCATTGCCATCGGGGCTCAAAACGCATTTGTCTTGCGACAAGGCCTGCGCTGCGAGCATGTGGCGAGTGTGGTGTTTTTCTGCGCTATCAGCGACGCCCTGTTGATCGCAGCAGGCGTTCTGGGCATGGCCCAGGCGCTGGGCGAGAGCCCCATGCTGGCCAACACTTTGGCCATGACCGGTGCAGTCTTCTTGGCTGTGTATGGCTGGAAAGCCTTGCGCCGCGCCAGCCAGGAAAAGGGTCTTTTAGCCGCTGCAAGCGGTCAAGGTTTGAGCTGGACTTCTGCCATGGCGCAAGCCGCGGCCTTCACCCTGCTCAACCCCCATGTGTACTTGGACACCGTATTACTGGTGGGCAGCATCGGCGCACAGCAGCCCGCAGGTTTGCAGTTCTGGTTTGCGGCAGGTGCGAGCAGTGCGAGCCTGCTGTGGTTTTGCGCGCTGGGCTTTGGCGCCCGCTGGCTAGCCCCTTTGTTTGCCAAACCACGCTCCTGGCAAGTGCTCGACATCCTGATTGGCCTGACCATGTGGGCAATGTCTGTCATGTTGATACTGCACTTGGTCGCTGCCAAGAGCGTCTGACGCGCATGACTTCGCCATTCCCGCCGACCGCCGTCATTCCCGGCCAACTAGGGCGGGGTGGTTAAGGCGCAAGGTTCAGCTGGGCGGCAATGTTAAGCCGAGTAGCTGGTGCAAAGAACGGAGCTATGTGGGCTCGGTTGTGCCAGTCTTTTTTGTTTGACATTCTGATTGACATGACTAACATCGCTAACATGTCTATGTTGACTAACTCTGAATAGGATATGACCATGAAAACGCTCTCGTCCGTGGAAGTGCAAAACCGATTCGGGTCGATTGCCAACATCGTGAAAAGCGGTGAGCCTGTGGCTGTGACCCAGTACGGCACGCCAACCATGATGATTCTTCCCTATGCCCTCGCCACTGAAGCGCTGCGTGACTACAACGCTCGCAAACTGGCGCAGTTCATGGATGTCATGCCATCTGCCAATGCTGGCGCTCCGAATCTCACACTAGAACAATTGAACAAGCTTGTCCACGAGTTACGCCCGTAAAAGAGTTGTCTTCGATACGAGTTCGCTCATTCCCGCCTGTCTGAATCCAGACCGTGAGCCAGCGACAATTTTTCGTCGTGCTGTCCTTGAACATGATGTCTTTTGTTCGGTGGACACTTTCAATGAATTGGCAACGGTTCTGTCGCGCGAAAAATTCAATGCGTGGAGGCCTCTTGAACATCGCCTGATGTGGCTGAGGCTCTTCCGCGAATCCGTGATTTTGATCGAGGCCACCCCACCTGTCACAGCATGCCGAGACCCCAAGGACGATAAATTCTTGGAACTGGCTGTTGCCGCTAAAGCGGATGTTCTTGTGTCGAGTGATGTTCACTTGCTGGAAATGCACCCGTTTCGTGAGGTTCAAATTCTCCAGTTGGCCGATTTCAAACGACAAATTGTCGAACAAGGCTAGGCCTGTCAATGGCCAAAGCCTCCACGTCAACCCCGGCCAGCCAGTGCGGGGTGCTGAAGGCGCAAGCTCCAGCCAGGCGGCAAGGTCAAGCCACCGCCACACGGTCAACACCCGTCCGTCCTCTGTTTTGTGCCTGTTTCAATGGGTCACTGTGTAGCACTGCGGCACAATCCGAGCAGGAGCTTTCATGAACGACCAGAACCGATTGAACCAGCATCCGCAGCGGCTGGCGCTGCACAACGAGGTGCATGCCCGCCCGCCGCAGGCCCTGAGCGCACCGCTGGCGATTTCCCATGTGGTGATGGTGTGCGACGGTGCTCAGCGCGAGGCCAGCCGGGCCCATCTGGCGCAGCTGTTGCGCAACCGACACCTGCCGCTGCCGGATGCGCAGCAAAGCTATTTCCGCATGGATCTGGGGCCGTTTCAGCTGCGCTGGGAGCTGCACACCGAGTTTGTGAGCTGGACCTTTCTGGCTCCACTGAACTGTGAGCGGCTGGGCGACGCCGAGCCGACCCGCGCCTTGGACAGCGTGCCGCAGGACTGGTTCGGCGGCTTGCCTGGCGAATGCCTGTCCTGCCTGCACCTGTGGGCGATTCCCAGTGCCGAGCCGGGTGCTGCCGCCCTGGTGCGGCAGTTGCTGCTGGAAGACAGCCTGCTGGCCTCGACGGTGGCCGCAGGCGCGGCCGAGGTGTACACCGATTTCGCCATTCACGCTGACGGCGCCTCGCGCATGGTCTTGCGTAGCGGCAGCATGACCCCGCGCCGACTGGGCCGGCTGGTGCAACGGCTGATCGAGATTGAAACCTACCGCATGGCAGCCTTGCTGGGCCTGCCGGCGGCGCGGGCCGCTTCCAGCGTGCTGTCGCGCGCCGAGCGCGAGCTGGCTGAACTGGCCAGCGCCATCCGCAGTGCCAAACGGGAAGATGAGCCGCTGCTGCTGGACCGGCTGACCAAACTGGCCGGCGAGGTGGAGAGCCAGCACGCCGCCACCCATTCGCGCTTTTCGGCCAGTGCCGCCTATTTTGAGCTGGTTGACAAGCGCATCCGCGACATCAACGAGGCCGCGCTGCCCGGCATGCAGACCATCGGCGAGTTCATGGAGCGCCGCCTGACGCCAGCGCGCAGCACCTGCGAATGGGCCACCCGGCGCCAGGATTCGCTGTCGCAGCGGGTGTCACGGGTCAGCAACCTCCTGCGCACCCGGGTCGAGATCGAGCAACAGCAAAGCAGCCAGGCCCTGCTGGCCACCATGAACAAGCGGCAGGACATGCAGCTGCAATTGCAGTCCACGGTCGAGGGCTTGTCGGTGGCAGCCATCACCTATTACATCGTCGGGCTGGTCAGTTACCTGGCCAAGGGGGCCGAACCACTGGGTTGGCCCTGGAGCGCGCAAACTACGGCCGCCGCCGCGATCCCGGTGGTGGCGTTGGCGGTGTGGTGGTCCTTGCGCCGACTGCACCACACAGTATTCAAAGGCTGAGCGCATGAACTTCAATTTTGACAACCCCTACCTGTCCACGCGCGCGCCGCTGTTTGCCCGCAACGTGGTGTCCACCTCGCACCCACTGGCGGCGCAGGCCGGCCTGCAGATGATGCGCCAGGGCGGCAATGCGGTCGATGCGGCGGTGGCGGCGGCAGCGGCCATGACCATCGTGGAGCCGGTCAGCAATGGCCTAGGCAGCGATGCCTTTGCCCTGGTCTGGGACGGCCAGGGCCTGCAGGGACTGAACGCCTCGGGCCGGGCGCCACAGGCGTGGACGCCTGACTATTTCACGCGCAAGTACGGCGCCGGAGCCAGCAACCCGCCCAAACGCGGGATGGATGCCGTCACCGTGCCGGGGGCAGTCAGTGCCTGGGTCGCCTTGAGCGAGCGTTTTGGCAAGTTGCCGTTCGCCGACCTGATGGCGCCGGCGATAGACATTGCTGAACGCGGTTACCTTGTTACGCCGGTGATCCATCAAAAATGGGCCGCGCCGGTCGAAGAGTTACAGGCTCAAGCTGGTTTTGCGCAGACTTTTTTGCCTTACGGGCGGGCTCCAAAAGTCGGTGAATTGTTCCGATTTCCGGCCGCAGCCCACGGCCTGCGTGCCATTGCTGCTACAAAAGGTGCAGCGTTTTATGGTGGCGAGATTGCCCAGGCGCTTGAGCGGATGGCGCTGGCCCAGGGCGCCGGTCTGCGCGCTAGCGACTTGGCCAGCTATCGGCCGGAATGGGTCACGCCGATCGGCAAAGATTACCGTGGTTACACCCTGCATGAAATTCCGCCCAATGGGCAGGGCATTGCGGCGCTGATCGCCCTGGGAATTTTGCAGAATTTCGACCTGGCAGGCCTGCCGCTGGATGGCGCCGAGTCCCAGCACCTGCAGATCGAAGCCATGAAGCTCGCCTTCGCCGACGTCTACCGCTACGTGGCAGAGCCCGCCAGCATGTCGGTCACGCCGGCCCAGATGCTCGACGATGCCTATCTGGCTTCGCGTGCCCGTCTGATTGACATGAAGCGGGCGCAAGATTTTGATGCTGGCAACCCGGTCAAGGGCGGCACCATTTACCTGAGTGCGGCCGACCAGAGCGGCATGATGGTGAGCTTCATCCAGAGCAACTACATGGGTTTCGGCTCGGGTTGTGTCGAGCCGCAGTTTGGCGTGAGCCTGCAGAACCGCGGCCACGGCTTCAGCCTGGAGCCGGGCAGCATCAACCAGGTGGCACCGGGCAAGCGGCCGTTTCACACCATCATCCCGGCTTTTTTGACCCGCGCCGGTCAGCCGGTGATGAGCTTTGGGGTGATGGGCGCCAACATGCAGCCGCAAGGGCATATGCAAACCGTGGTGCGCATGCTGGATTACCAACAAAACCCGCAGGCCGCCTGCGACGCGCCGCGCTGGCGCTTCAATGCCGGGCTGGAGATCAATGTCGAAGCTGCCATGAACCCGGCCACGGTGCAGGGCTTAAGCGACCGGGGCCACCGCATGGAGGTCATCAACGACTCTTACCAGGATTTTGGCGCGGGGCAGTTCATCTGGCGTGCCGGCGACCCGGCGGTGCAGGGATATGTGGCGGCCAGTGATGCAAGGCGGGATGGTCAGGCGGTTGGCTTTTGAGCACGGGGCACGGCCAAGCCCTGTGGCGCGGGCTGGCGCTGGCGACCATTGGCTCGGTGGCTTTTAGCGCCAAGGCCATCATCATCAAGCTGGCCTACCGCTACGGGGTGGATGCGGTCACCCTCATCATGTACCGCATGCTGTTTGCGCTGCCCATTTTTGCCCTGATGGCCTGGTGGGCCAGCCGCGGCAAACCGCCGCTGACCCGGCGCGACTGGTGGGGTGTGGCGGGGCTGGGCTTCAGCGGCTACTACCTGGCCAGTTTTCTGGACTTTGCTGGCTTGAGCTACATCAGCGCATCGCTGGAGCGCTTGATTCTGTACCTTAACCCCACCCTGGTGTTGTTGCTGGGCTTGGTGTTGTACAAGCGGCGCATCCATCCCCTGCAGATGCTTGGCATGGCGGTGAGCTACCTGGGGGTGCTGGTGGTGTTTGGCCATGAGCTAGGCGTTCAAGGCAGCGATGCCGCGCTGGGTGCGCTGCTGGTGTTCCTTAGCGCGGTGACTTACTCGGTGTATCTCATTTTCAGCGGCGAATTGGTGCGCCGTCTGGGTTCACTGCGGCTGGTTGGGTTGGCCACGGGCGTCGCTTGTCTGCTGTGCCTCGCCCAGTTTTTGGTGCTGCGACCCTTGAGCGCGGCGCTGGTAGCCCCCGAGGTGCTGTGGCTGTCGCTGTTGAACGCAACGCTCTGCACGGCGATGCCAGTGCTGCTGGTGATGATGGCTATCGAGCGCATAGGCGCCGGTATGGCGGCTCAAGCCGGCATGGTTGGGCCAATGTCCACCATCCTGATGGGGGTGCTGGTGCTCGGCGAGCCCTTCACGGCATGGATAGCCGCCGGTACGGTTCTGGTGATTGCCGGTATTTACATCTTTTCGAGGGCGGTCCGCCAGCCGCCTGCAGCCTGACCGCCCCTCGGCGCGGCCTACCAGTCCTCACCACCACTGCTGTCGGAACTGCTGTCTGAGCTGTTGTCCCAGCTGTCGCTACCGTTGCCGGCGTCAAAAGCACCCAGGTCGGCTTGGCCGGGTGCGTTATTGATGGACTGGTAGCCTCCATCTTGCAAGCCCGACGCGCCGGTTGGCGCGGCGCCATCATGGCCTTGTGGGCCTTCCATGGCCTTGGACAGCGCATAGCCGGCGGCCAGACCCGCTATGCCGCCCACCACTGCGCCTCGCACGGTTGAGCCAGTGCCCCCCATAGCGCTTTGCGGGTAGCCCGCAGCGTTGTGCTGGGGGTAAGGTGATGCTGGGGCTGCTCCCGGTGCGTAGCCCTGGCCAAAACCTCGGGCGTTTGACACTGGCGCCATCGGGTAACTGACGACCGGCGCCGCTTTGGCGGCAGCAGAACGGCGGAACCACAGCACGACCAGCGCAACGCCCGCAGCACCCAGCAGGATCAAACCCCAGGGCGTCGACGGCTCTGGTTGGCTTGGTACGGTCGTCACGGGGGGCACAGTCGCCACCTGGGCGGCAACCGCAGGTGCCTTGGCTGGCGCTGCCGTCTTAGCCGTTACCTTGCCCAAGAGGTCATTGAACTGTTGGGCACTGCCAGCGAACTTCAACGAAGGCTCAAGCTTGCGGGCCTCGTTCAAGGCCTGTTCCGCTTCGATGTACCGGCTTTGACGCGCCAGTACCTGGCCCAGCTCGTAATGGGCCTTGGCGCTGGTCGGGCGAGCCTTGAGCACCTCGCGCAGTTGGGTCTCTGCGCGGTCAAACTGACCGGCCTGAACCGATGCCTCGATGTCCTTGGGTGTGGGCAGGGCCAGGACCAAGCTGGACATCCCAAGCACAAGGCCCAGCAGCAGAAATTTGAACAGGTAAGTCATGGATCGGGTCATACGGTGTGTTTTACAAAAGAGTTATCAGGACGACTGCTAGCGGCTACGAGTTGGTGGCTCCGGGCACAAATTCAAGCCGCGCCGCGCCTTTGCGCTGAATCAACCCCTATCATCCCACCATCGGGTTAAACCACACAAGGGGTCACAGCATGGATTTGGGTATTGCAGGCAAATGGGCTTTGGTGGGTGGCGCCAGCAAAGGGCTGGGTTTTGGCTGCGCGCAAGCGCTGGTGCGCGAGGGCGTGAATGTGCTGATGGTGGCCCGCGGCGCCGAGGCCTTGCAACAGGCTGCTCATCAATTAATAGCAAACAATGTAGGCGCGACAAGGTCTGAGGTGCTATTTGTGCCTGCAGATATCACGACCACGGAAGGGCGGTCAGCGGTATTTGCCACGCGGCGTGACTTTGACATCGTGGTCACTAACGCCGGTGGTCCGCCCCCGGGCGACTTTCGAAACTGGGACCGTGACGCCTGGCTGCGCGCCATTGACGCCAACATGCTCACCCCCATCGAGCTGATCAAGGCCACGGTGGATGGCATGGCAGAGCGCGGCTTTGGGCGTATCGTCAACATCACCAGCAGTGCCGTCAAGTCGCCGATCGACACCTTGGGCTTGTCCAACGGGGCCCGCAGCGGCCTGACTGGTTTTGTGGCTGGCGTGTCACGCAGCGCCCTGGCGGGGCGTGGGGTGACCATCAACAACCTGTTGCCGGGCGCCTTTGAGACCGACCGCCTGCGCAACAACTTTCAGGGTGCGGCGACCAAATCGGGGCAGTCTCTGGATGCGGTGATGGACACCCGGCGCAAGACGATCCCCACCCAGCGCTTTGGGCAGCCAGAGGAGTTTGGTGCC
This sequence comes from Rhodoferax sp., assembly GCA_964201255.1. GTDB lineage: Bacteria > Pseudomonadota > Gammaproteobacteria > Burkholderiales > Burkholderiaceae_C > Rhodoferax. Next base: position 1,024 of record CAXNFT010000030.1, on the reverse strand, counting down.
ATCTGCGCGTTCTTGTGCAGCCAGCATGCGGGCTACATCAATGGCCAGAATGTGCTGGCCGACGGTGGCGCTTTTGGCGGCACCTTCTGACGATTCAGCGCCGGGCCGAGACCAGAATGCCGCCCACGATCAGTGCAAAGGCCAAGCCGTGGTAGAGCTGCGGCACCTCGCCCAAAAAGGCCGCTGACAGCAGGGCGGCAAACAGGGGCGTGAGGTTGGAGAAGAAGCCGGCCATGGCTGGCCCCACCCGCTGAATGCCTAGGCCGAAGCAGCGGTAGGCGATCACCGCCGGCCCAATGGCCACGTACAGCAGGGCCAGCACCAGAGGCCAGCCCCATTGGATATTGGTATCTGCCAGCACCCACTCGCCCACCGCAAACAGTCCCGACCAACCCAGCCCGAACACCACCTGCGCCAGGACGAAGGCTGCCCAGTCGCTGCGGATCTCGGTGGGCTCCTTGGGCTGCGACAACAACCAACTGTAAAAGGCCCAGGCGACCGTGGCCACCAGCACATAAATGTCGCCCGGCACCAAACGCACTTGCGCCAACTGGGCCAATTCGCCGCGGGACAGCACCACCAGCACACCCAAAATTGACAGCAGAGCACCCAGCAGCTGGCGCCGTGCCACGCCCTGCCCGAAAAACAGCCAGCCCACGCCCAGCATCCAGACCGGCGCGCTGGACGCTACCAAGGTGGTGTTCAGCGGGGTGGAGGTCTGCAACGCCAGGTACTGCAAAGCGTTGTAGCAGCCCACGCCCAGCAGGCCCAGCAGGGCAAAGCGCCGCCAGTGCGGCCACAGCAGGCTGTCGCGCCGCAGCAGTCGGTGCGCCAGGGGCAGCAGAATGAAAAAGGCCAGGACCCAGCGCAGAAAATTCAGCGTCATCGGGGAGATCAGCTCATGGACCACCCGCCCGACCACGGCATTACCGGCCCAAAGCAGTGGCGGCACCATCAAGAGCAGCGTGGTGCCGGGTGTGAGTTTGTGTTGCATGGCCTGCACTGTACCAAGGTGCTATCCTGT
>CAXNFT010000029.1:0-16200 GCA_964201255.1 Rhodoferax sp. | reverse complement strand
TGCCAGGGTGCTGGGCTACGAAGGCCGCCAGCGCCTCCGCCTTGCGGGCTGAAACGGTCACCCGCGCGCCTGCTCGGTGCAGCGCTGAGGCGGTGGCCCGCCCGATGCCGGTCGAGGCGCCAACAATCCAGACCGTCTTGCCCTGCCAGTCGCGCAGGGGCGGGTTGAGTGGGGCAAAGAACGGCATGGCGGGTCGCTCAGCGTTTAACGAACGACAAGGTGACTTCCCCCAGGCGGACGCCGAACTTGCTCATCGTCGCTTTGTTGAGCATGACTTTGTCTGTCATCAGGTACATCCAGTCATCGAACTGCACCTCGAACACATTGCCCCCAACAGGCAGGTTAAGGGTGTAGGTCCAATGAAAAGTATTACCCTGAGTCTCTCCACGGGCTTCGCCCACCACATCGTCGGCGCGGCCGCTGAAGCGGCCATTGCCGAGCTTGCGCAGTCGCCAGATGCGCTTTTGCGTGCTTCCGTCTGAATAGCGGAAGTCCTCATCCAGCACGCCTTCGTCGCCGTTCCAGGTACAGGCCATGACCACGGTGAAGCGCTTGACCACGGTGCCGGAGCGGTCGGTAAAGACGCCATAGGCGTCCAGCGTGCCGGTGAAATACTGCATCAGGTCGAGCAGCGGTTTTTCTTGAGCGTAGGTTTCGATCTGTTGCGAGGCACAACCGCTCAGCAGCAGGGTGGAAGGGGCTGCTACGGCAGCGGCGAGCAAGAGGCGTCGTTTCATGGCGTTTTCCGGATGATCAGGGTGTAAAGCAGTGTGGCGGCCAGCAGCTTGAGGGCACAGGGCAGCAGGCAATAGGCGGCGGAGAGGGTCGCGAGGGCCGCCCCGTCGCGGCTGCCAGGTAGATATCCGAAAGCCGCCAGCGCTGGCAGCGCCAGGCCGGCCGCGAGGGCCAGGTTGAGTTTGCTCGCAAAATTCCACCAGCCAAAGTAGCTGCCCTCTTGCGCGCCCTGGTCCCCGCTGCTGGCGATGTGGCCTGCCAGCAGCGCCCCGGGCACTGCCAGGTCCGCGCCCAGGCCGATGCCAGACAGCGCACACACAGCGGCGAAAGCCGCAGTATCGCCCGCGCCCAGGCCGGCGGCAAAGACGAAGACGGCAATCGACAGCAGCATGCCCAGTCCCCAGGCGCGCGCCAGTCCGAGTCGGCCGACGATCTGCAACCAGACCGGGATCGAGAAGGCAGCTGCTACAAAATAGGCCCCCAGGAACAGTGGTTCGGCTGAGCGCGGTGCTTGCAGCACGTCCTGTACAAAGAACAGCAGCAGCGTGGCCGGAATCGCACTGGCGATGCCGTTAACCATGAACACGGTCAGAAGCCGCCTGAACCCTGGCCGAGACCAGGGCAGCCACAGCGATCGCCCCTCGGGCCTGGCAGTTGCCGATGGCGTTGCCGCCGGCTTCGGCGGCGAGGCCTGCGTCCAGGCTAGCCAGCCCAACGCGAGGGCCCCAAAAAAAATACCGACGGTCGCTGGCAGGCCCAGAGCGATGGGGCTGATGGAGGCCAGGATCACGCCGGTCAGGCCAAGTCCCTCACGCCAGGCCACTATGCGGCTGCGTTGCACTTCGTCGCCACCAAGCCTAGCGCCCCAAGACTGGTGCATCACACTCAGTGCGCTGAATGCAGCGTAGGTCAACACCAGGCAGACGCCAGCCCAAGCCAGCAAGGCGTCCATCGCTTGCACCGGGGGAAAGAACAGCATGGCAAAGCCCAAGCCCAGCAGCGCGGATGCCACCGCCGCCACGCCCAACACAGTACGCGCTGAGCGTGCAAACAGGCGGTCGCTCCAGCGCCCGAGCAGCGGGTCGATGAGCGCGTCAAACAGGCGCGCGCCCAGCAGAAGGGCTCCCAGCGCCGCCAAGGGTACGCCGAATTGAAGTGCATAGTAGTTCGGCAGCAGCACATACAAAGGCAAGGCCACAAAGGCCAGCGGCAAGCCCATCAGCCCGTAGCGCCAGCCCTCGCGCCAGCCAAACCTTGTGCCGGTGCCGCTGTTGGCATTCATGGCTTGGCGCGGGCCAGAAGGGCGTTGCGCAATTTCGGTTCACTGGTGGACACGCTCAGCCAGATGTCGAAGAACTTGCTACCGAAGGCCGTGTCGCTGATACCCCCGATGCTGCGGCCTTGGTGCCAGAACGCCACGCCCCCAGGCGGGTGCAAAGCCGTGATGCGGTCGCCTGCGGCCACATCGGGCATGGCCTCTTGCAGCGCGGTGAGCCACACACGTGCCGTGTCTGGTGCCACCTGGTGTATTCGCCGGATCTCCTGCAACGAGCGCTGTGCGATGTCGCTGGCCGTGAAGGCACGCAGATAGGTCAGGCACAGTGCGAAGCGCTGCTGGCTGAGTTGGGCGACCTTGAAGTCGGGCAGCGCCCAGAGACTGGCGTCATAGACTGACAATCCGAAGTACCGTAGCCGGCCGCTGCCGATCAAATGGGCTTCCGGGATGGCAGTAAGCACCTCGGCAGGCGGCGCAAGCGAGGCGTCTTGCGCCAGGGTTTGAAAAGTCCTGGTGCTGGACAAACCGCCTAGGGCGGCGTGGTAGAGCAAGGTGCGGCGATTCGGCATGGCTTGGCTTGCGTGTTATCCGCGCGCCGACTTCTGCAGTGTGTATTGCAAGACATCAATGTTGCCTTCACAGAAAGCAGCTTCGCAGTAAGCCAGGTAGAACTCCCAAATCCGCATGAAACGTTCGTCAAAACCGCCCTGCAACACCTGGTTGCGCGCGCCCAGAAAGGCCTCGCGCCAGCGCTTCAAGGTTTCGGCATAGTCAAGTCCAAACGCGTATTCGTCCACCACCTCGAATCCGGCCGCCCTAGCTTGTGCCCGGAACTCGCGCGGGCAGGGTAGGCAGCCGCCTGGGAAGATGTATTGTTGAATGAAATCAGTGCCGCTCACGTAGCGCTCAAACAAGGCGTCGTCGATCACGATGCTTTGGATGCAGGCCCGACCGCCGGGCTTGAGCAGGCGCGCCAGCGTGGCGAAGTAGGTCGGCCAGTAGGCGCGTCCCACGGCTTCAATCATCTCGATCGAACAGATGGCGTCAAAAGGCGGGTCCTGGATGTCGCGGTAGTCCTGCAGCCGCAGGTCAGCCCGGTCCGCCACACCCAGGCGTTGCAGTCGCTCGCGGGCAAAGGCCAATTGCTCGGTGCTCAGCGTGACCCCGACCAGCGAGGCGCCGAAGGTGATGGTGCTCATCTCGGCCAGAGCGCCCCAGCCGCAGCCGACCTCCAGCACCCGGTCGCCGGCCTTGATCTGACAGAGTTTCAGTGCGCGCCGCACCTTGGCTGATTGCGCTTGGGACATGGACTGGTTCAGGTCGCCAGCAAAAATGGCCGACGAGTAATTCATGGTGTCGTCCAGCCAAAGCCGATAAAAAGCGTTGCCCAGGTCATAGTGGGCGTGAATATTTTTTTGGCTGTTGGCTCGCGTGTTGCGGTTGAGCAGGTGCTTGATGCGGTAAAAAAGGCGACCTGCCCACGACCCGTAAATCGCCGATTCCACCGCAGCGCGGTTTTTCACCAGCACCCGCAGCAGGTCGGTCAGGTTGGGCGTACTCCAGTCGCCCGCTATGAAGCTCTCGGCAAAACCGATATCGCCCGATTTGAACGCGGCCGCGCAGGGTTTCCAGTTATGCAGGTGCAGCGCGGCGTGAGGCGCGGCCGCGCCGCCAAATCGCTGCATCGAGCCGTCTGGCAATTGCAGCGTCAAGCTGCCATGTTGTAGGCCTTGAAGCAGCTTGAGTACAGCGCGACCGGCTGCGGGCGTGCCTTGGGGAATGGCATAAGGGGTGGCGGTGCTGGTATTCATGGGGACTTGGGCTCAGCGGGTGGTCAGTGAGGTCGGGGGAGTCGGTTTGGCAAAGAAAGGCACACGTTTGGCTGCCAGCTTGAGCGCCTGCCAGTGAATACGCAGCACCACGCCCAGAGTCATGGCCGGGTGTTGCCACAGCGCCCGGCGCACGTTGCGGGCATTCAGCGGCACCAGCGTGCCGCTGACACTGGTCTGTATCAGAGGGCCGTCGGCGTCGTCAAAATCAATCCGTCCAACGGTGCGGTTGCGCGCGGCATCGACCATGAAGCGGAACCGGTAGCCCCCCTCGACCGGGCAAAATGGCGAGACGTGAAAGACCTTGGCAGCGCGTTGCTCCACCCCATAGCGGGGGGCGTCGAGCAGATAACAGTGTCGTTCACCAAAGGTGTTGTTGACCTCGACCACAATGGCGCGCAGGCTGGCGTCGGCGCGGTGGCAGTACCAAAAACTCACTGGCTTGAAGGTGTGACCCAGCACCCTTGGGTAACAGTGCAACCAGACCTCTCCATCGGCACCGTCAACGCCCTGTTCCCGTAGCAGCTCGTCGAGCCAGGCCAGGGCACCGCCCTGGGCCGGGCCGCGCCCGTCGCCGTGGTCGGCATCATAAAAACTCAAGGGCGCCCAGCGGTTGCGCACCAGCACACCCGGGCCGGCCAACTGCAGACTGCGCATCGGCAGCATCAAGAAATAGGTGTCATAGGCAAAAGCATTGCGCACCGGCTTGAGGCGGGTGTGCCGAACCTGGCCAAAGCCGATCAGCGCTTGTGACGGCTCAGCGCAGTTCATGCCAAAGCGCCAGGGGCTTGGTCAATCAGTGGTTCGAGTTGCGATGCAACCGAAAGCCCTGATTTGAGGCCATCCTCATGAAAGCCGTAGCCAGTCCAGGCGCCGCAAAAATAGGTGTGGCGCTGTCCCTGCAAGGCGCCGACCTGTTGCTGGGCCCGGATCGCGGCCAGGTCAAATACGGGGTGGGCGTAGTCAAAGCTGGCGTGTACTTGGTCAGGTGCAATAGCGCGCAACGGGTTGAGCGAGACCAGCACCGGCTGGGCAAAGGGCAGCGGCTGCAGCTGATTGATCAGGTAATGCAGGCAAACGCGGTTGGCGTCACCGTCAGCACTGGCGCGCTCGTAATTCCAGGCTGCCCAGGCTCGTCGTTGGCGCGGCAGCACCGAGGTGTCGGTATGCAACACCGCCCGATTGGCCTGGTAACGGATCGCGCCCAGTGTGGCGCGCTCGGCACCGCTGGCGTCGTCGAGCAAGGCCAGAGACTGGTCAGAGTGGCTGGCCAGCACCACCTTGTCGAAGCGTTCGGTTTGACCCGCAGCGCTGACCAGCACGCCCTGCGCATCCCGGCGGATGCGCTGCACCGGACAGCGCAGGCGCTTGTCGGTGATTGGGGTGGTGATTTTGTCGACGTACTGGCGGGCACCGCCAGCGACCGTCCACCATTGCGGCCGGTTGGTAACCTGAATTAGACCGTGGTTGTGGCAGAAGCGGATCATGGTAGCCACTGGGAACTGCAGCATTTGGTCGGTTGGGCAGCTCCAGATGCAGCCCAGCATCGGCAGAAAGTACCAATCGCGAAACTCTGTTGAAAACCGGTGCTGCAACAAGAAATCCGCCAGCGGTTGCAGCAACTGGGCTTCACCGCCGCTGAAAGCAAGATCCGTGGCCAGACGATTGAATCGCAATACATCGCGCAGCATCCTCAGAAAACTCGGTCGGATCAGGTTGCGGCGCTGGGCAAACACGGTATTGAGCGAGGAGCCGCTCCACTCCAGCGGAGTGGCAGCTCCATGGCCTGGGACCTGGACCGAAAACGACATGTCCGAGGGGGCGGTTGTTACACCGAGTTCGCCAAACAGCCGAATCAGCTCGGGGTAGGTGCGTTCATTGAAAACCAGAAAACCGGTATCCACGCCATGACGAACCGGGCCGTTTGCGCCAGCCAGCGTGAGGTCAACTGTGTGCGTGTGACCGCCAAAATAATCGTCGGACTCAAACAGCGTGATGTCTGCCCGGCCGCGCAGGCGATGCGCCACGGCCAGGCCAGAAATGCCGGAGCCGACGATGGCCAGCTTCATGCGTTGCGACCCATTGACTTGGACTGCATGACAAATTGAGGCGGGGTTTGCATTGAATTTGATCCGATCTGGTTATTTTATGACCAGTCGGTAATTTTTCAAAGCACTGAAGCAATACGCTGGCTGGCGCGGCAGCCGACCTTTTCAGATACGTTTGGCTGACGGGACGGCTTTGGTCAGCGGCATCAGTCGCTTGAGCGGCGGCCGGACCTTGATCTCGTGGCCCGGAATGCTGCTCAAGATCTTGAACTCGATTTGCGCGGTATCACGCACCGTCAACTCGCTGTGCGTCATGCCCAGACGGTTGAGCATCACCGCGACAAAGGGCGTTGTGGTGTTAGCACCCCGCCGTACGACCACCGCGGTTTCCTGCGACGCGAGGCGAACATAGGTGCCTGGCGAATAGATGCCGACGGCCTTGATCAGGGCCGCACCGGCTTCGTCGACTTGCTTGTTTTCATCGAAGTAAATGGCTTTCATGGCGATGCCAGGCGGCACCGCCTTGCGCGCGGCGCGTGGCGAAATCGCGGCCGCAAATTTGTCGGCGCGCTGGATCAAGCGCGCAATTCGCTCACCAGGGGGGCGTTTGGACAAGGGCCCTGGCAACTTGGTGTGGTGGTGGCGAACACCGTCCAGCCAAAGCTGGTTGGTGAGCCCCAGCGATATCAGCATGTCGACCGAGCGTGCTGGATGCTGGTCAATGTTGACCCGCTGCGGGGGGGCCAGAGGCTCTTTTTGCTGCGCCAGAATGTCTTGCAGTTCGGTCATGCCAATGTTCATGCTCAGCGCGGCACGGCCAAGCGCACTGGTCAGGTCTTCTGGCCAATGCAGCACCTCACGCGCGGCAATACCGCACATGGCATTGACCAGCATGGCATGGGTTGCACTGTAGCGCTCGACCTCGACGGAGGCCATCTGGATCAGGGCCAGCAGGGTCCCGTCCGGGTTGGCCTGGCTGAACAGGCTGACCTTATCCTCCAGCCGGTCGACCTGCTCGAGGAAGGCCGACTCTCGACCATTGCGCAAAATTGCGTGGGCCTGCTCCTGCAGATAGGGCCAGTCGGCCTCCTTGTCGACTTCAGGCAGTCGGGCAGGGCTGCGCTTGGCGAGGGCGACTTGGTCACCGGCCTGGGTAATGTTGGCGAGTTTGGAGTCCCGCGCCAGCATGGTGAGCATCTGCCCTTCCTGATGCCGCTTCAGCGCCTGCGCATCCTGGCGGTCGATGAACAGGCTGTCGTTGCCTTGGGCCATGGTCTCGAGTTCGACACGGCTTTTGATACGGCTGCCTTTTTTCAGCAACAGTGTGCCACTGGCACTCAAAAGGGAAAATGGCAGGGGATCTTCAATGCGGATGCTGCTGATTTTGACGGGCGAAAGGTCCATGGACAGTTGGGCGTTGCAGGCTCGGCGCTCAGGCCGGGAAATTGGACGCCGGTGGCCGGGTGAGCGGGATGAGGCGCGCCAGGCTTAGGCTGACTTTGACGCTGGCGCTGGGCAGGCCCGCCGTGACGCGCCAATCGGCCAAACTGGTGTCGCGCAGGGGCAGCTCATTGTTGGGCAGGCCCTCCCGGTTCAACACCACAGCCACCCGAGGCGCGCTGGTCACTCGGCCACGCCGCACCACAATGGCCACTTCTTGGTTGGCCAGGCGGACAAATGAGCCCGGCGGGTAAACGCCAATGGCTTTGACCAGTGCGGCACCAGCCTCGTCGACGGCCTGGTTTTCATCAAAATAGGCCGCCTTCATGGCGCTCCCGGTGGCGGCTGCTGAGCGTGACGCACGCGGTGAAATGGCGGCGGCAAAAATGTCGGCGCGCTGAATCAGCCGTGCCATCCGCTGGCCTAGGCTGCGGGCTGCCAGGGGGCCGGGGGCTTTGGCATGGTGGTCGAGCACCGCCTCCAACAGGTCGCGGTTGGTCACGCCCAGTTGGCGCAGCAGTGCAGCCGAGTGGCTCGGGTGTTCCCGCACCAGTTCGCGTTGCTTGGGGTTCAGAGGCTCTTTTTGTTGAGCCATGCGGTCCTGCTGAACCGACATGCCGATGTTCATTGTCAAAGCCGCGTGACACAGCACGGTTTCCTGCAGGGCCGGCCATTTCAGGACATCGCGTGCGGCAATGCCACACATTACGCTGACCAGCATGGCGTGGGTGCCGCTGTAGCGGTCCAGACCCCGCGAGGATAGAAAAAACAGGCTGAGCAGTGTTCCGTCGGGGTTGAGTCGGGCGAAGTGGCTGAGATGGGCCTGCAGTTTCTCCAGTCGCTCACGAAAATTTTGTGGGTTGGAGACCCGCAACAGGGCGTGGGCTTGGTCCTGTAGGTCCAGCCAGTCGGCTTCGCTGCTGGGCATATTCCCGGGTTGGGGCTCGAGGGCGCTACTGCCACTGATCGTCTCACTTATCGCTGCGACCGCTTGCGGAGCCGGAGCCCGTTTGACTTCAACTTTGAGGCCTGCCAGGCGATCGGAAAGTCCTGAGACGGCTTTTTCTTTAGCTACAAAAACACCCATGTCAGTGAGCCTGGTGTTGGCAATGCTGCCAAGGGCACGATTGCCGTATACCAGTTCATTCAGCCGCTTTTTGTAAGCGCTCTGAAAACGCTCGTATTCGACTGCATCGACCAGCAGCTTGTCACGCTTGCCGAGCATGACCTCGTACTCGCGCCCGTCCTTCAAGGTGTAGCCGCTGCCAGCCACCATCAGACCGTTCTCGTCCCAGACCGAGAAGGGCAGAGGCTCGCCGATGCGGATGTGATCGAAACTGAAGCTGACACGTCTCATGGTCGCCCTGAGTTATGGGGTTGGCGCGGGTGGGCAGAAAAACCAGCAGCTTAACCCAATTGGTGACCTGCTAGCATCGAACACATGAGCAATTCCGATGCCATTTTGGCCCTTTACGACAAAATTTGCGACCCGCGGGACCTGCCAACGCGGCTGGCGCGCTTGGCTCGGCCGCTGGTGTTTACCAACGGTGTTTTTGACGTGCTGCACCGGGGCCATGTGCAGTACCTGGTGCAGGCCCGGGCCTTGGGCGCCAGCCTGCTGGTGGCACTGAACACCGACGCTTCGGCGCGGCGGCTGGGCAAGGGGCCGGACCGGCCGCTCAACCCGGAGGATGACCGGGCCGTGGTGATGGCAGCGCTGGGCTCGACCAGTCTGGTCACCTGGTTTGATGAAGATACACCGCTGCAGCTGATCACTCAGGTGCGCCCCGAGATCCTGGTCAAGGGCGGCGATTACGACATGCAGACCCTGGCCGAGACCCGCGTGGTCGAGGCCTATGGCGGCCGCGCCCTGGCCCTGCCCTTTGTCAGCGGCTATTCCACCACGGCACTGGTGCGGAAAATCCGACAATAGGCCCCAACAGCAGGCGCATTCCCACTACCGTGCCGTCATTCCCGTGCCTCCCCGTCACCCCCAGCACTCCCCGTCCTCCCCAGCACTCCCCGTCATTCCCGGCACTCCCCGTCATTCCCGGCCACGACCGAGAATCCAGGATGTCATGGATCCCCAGTCGAGCTGAGGATGACGGCAACGGCAACGGCAACGATCAAGGCCGGGCCGGGGCCGATGGGGCTGCACCAGGTGCGCGCTTCAGCCAGCGTGTGAGGCGAACCAGCAGGTGCTCCAGGTCGTCAATATAAGTAAATACCGCCGGCACCACCAGCAGGCTTAGCAGAGTGGATGTGATCAGTCCGCCGATCACGGCGATCGCCATCGGCGAGCGAAAACTCGGGTCGGCGCCCCAGCCCAGCGCCAGCGGCATCATGCCGGCCCCCATGGCGATGGTGGTCATGATGATCGGCCGGCTGCGTTTGTGACAAGCGTCCACCAGCGCCTCAAAGCGCGCCATGCCGGCCTGGCGCGCCAGGATGGCATAGTCCACCAGCAGGATCGAATTTTTGGTGACGATGCCCATCAGCATGATCAGCCCGATCATCGAGGGCATGGACAGGGCGCGATCGGTCAGCAGCAGCGCCACAAAGGCGCCGCCCATGCTGAGCGGCAGGGCCGCCAGGATGGTGACCGGCTGCATGAAGTCCTTGAACAGCAGCACCAGCACGCCATAGATGCACAACACGCCAATCAGCATGGCGATACCGAAGCTGGCAAACAACGCCTGCATCTCCTGCGCGTCGCCAAGCTCTGCGATCTTCACCCCCGGCGGCAGGTTTTTGAGGCTGGGCAAGGCGCGCGCCTCGGTGTTGACCTCGCCCAGTTGGCGGCTGCCAAGTTCGACGTCAAAGGTAACGTTGCGATTGCGGTTGAGTCGGTCGATCTGTGCCGGTCCACTGTCCATGCTGATGCTGGCGACATGGCCCAGTGGCACCGGTCCGTGCCGCCCCGGCACGCTCAGTTGGGCCAGTGCCGCCAGATCGGCGCGCACCGCATCCGGCAGTTTGACCCGGATCGGCACCTGGCGCTCCGACAGGTTGAGTTTGGACAGGCTGGTGTCGTAATCACCGGCGGTGGCCACCCTCACCGTCTCGCCGATGGCGGCGGCCGTTACGCCGAGGTCGGCGGCGCGAGCCGGGTCGGGCCGAACGATGATCTCCGGCCTGACCAGTGAGGCGCTGGACTGCACATTGCCCACGCCCTTGAGCCCGCGGAGCTCGCGCTCCACTTGCCGCGCCGTGGCCAGCAGCGCCAACGGGTCTTCGCTTTGCAGCACCAGCTGCATCTTGACGCCGGTATCGGGCGGACCGACGGTGAAGCGGGCACCGGCCACGTCGCCAAGTTTGCGCCTCAGCTGGGCTTCGATGTCGGCCATGGACGTGCTGCGCTGGTCGCGGTGGCTGGTGCTCAAGGTCAGTACGGCGCGCCGAGCCTCTGCGGCAGCGCCCGGGGCGAATGCGTCGCCACTGGAGCCGCCGCCGATCGAGCTGAACACGCTTTTGATTTCAGGCTCGGACATGGCAGCCAAGCGAGTCAATTCCGCCACGGCGCGGGTCTCGGCCAGAGAGCTGCCTGGCGGCAGCTCCAAGGTGATCTGGGTCTGGCCGCGGTCGGCCGCCGGTACAAAACCCGTGGGCAACAGCGGCACCAGGGCGATCGAGCCGATAAAAAACAGGGCCGATCCCAGCATGGTTAGGCCACGGTGGCGCAGGCACCAGCGCATCGTGGCCATATAACGCGCCATCAGCCAGCCGTCGGGCGGCTCACTGCCGGGCGCGGCGGGAACTTCAGCCTGGCCGGCCGCGTCTTGTTGCTTGTGTGGCTTGAGCAGGTAGGCCGCCATCATCGGCGTCAGCAGCCGGGCCACCATCAGCGAGGCCAGAATGGCCAGTACGGCGGTCCAGCCAAATTGCTTGAAGAACAGGCCCGGAACGCCGCCCATGAAGGCGGTGGGCAAAAACACCGCCACCAGTGCAAAGGTGGTGGCAATCACCGCCATGCCGATCTCGTCGGCTGCCTCCATGGACGCCTGGTACGGCGTTTTACCCATCCGCAGGTGACGTTCGATGTTTTCGATTTCGACAATGGCGTCGTCAACCAGTACCCCCACCACCAGCGCCAGCGACAGCAGCGTCACCGTGTTGAGGGTGTAGCCGAAATACTGCAACCCGAGAAAGGTCGGGATCACCGACAGCGGCAGGGCAGCGGCCGCCACCAGGGTGGCGCGCCAGTCGCGCAAAAACCACCAAACCACCAGCACCGCCAGCAGCGCGCCTTCGTAAAGCAGCTCCATCGAGCCGCGAAAGTTCTCCGCCACCGGGGCGGCGTTGTCGATCGCCAGTGTCAGCCCGATCTGCGGAAAGCGAGTCTGCAGCTCCGCGACCGCCTGCCGAACACCAAGGGCCACCGTGACCTCGCTGGCCCCCTTAGTGCGAAATACTTCGAAGCCGACGACCTCCCGGCCGTCCAGCGTGGCGAGTGCTCGCGGCTCGGCCACCGTGTCCAAAACGCGGGCCACATCGCCTAGCCGGATCTGACGGCCATCGGCCAGGCTGATGTCAAGCTGGGCCAGTTCGGCGGCGGTTTTGACCGTGCCGATGGTGCGCACCGATTGCTCGGCGCCGCTGATGTCGCCGCGCCCGCCCGGTGCCTCTTGCTGCACCAACCGCAGCCGGCGCGAGACGTCAATCGCTGAAACCTGCAAGGCGGCCATGCGCGCGGCGTCGAGTTCGACCCGTACCTCGCGAGTGACGCCGCCCATGCGTTTGACGGCGCCTACGCCAGGCACTGTCAGCAGCCGCTTGGCCACGGTGTTGTCGATAAACCAGCTCAGGTCCTGGGTGTCAAGCAGGCTGCCGGTGGTGGCGGTGGTGGCTGCGGCCGTGGCGGTGAAGGTCAAGACAACGCGCCCGGCGGTCGAGGCTTTGGTGACCGCTGGGTCACGCAAATCGGCTGGGAGGTCGGCACGCACCCGGGCTACGGCGTCGCGCACGTCGTTAACGGCGTCAGTGATCGGCTTCTCAAGGATGAACTCGACGGTGACCTGGACCTCGCCGTCTAATACCTTGGTGTAAATGTTTTTCACGCCCTGCAGTGTTGCCACCGAATTTTCTAGCTTGCGCGCGACTTCGGTCTCAAGTTGGGCTGGTGCGGCGCCTGCAAGCGATGCGGTGATAGTGACGATGGGCAACTCAATGTCGGGGAAATCCTGCACCACGCTGGCGCGGTAGGCCAGCAGGCCTGCCAGTGTCAGCAGCACGAACAGCATGATGGCCGGAACCGGGTTCTTAATCGAGAGCGAGGAGAAGTTCATGGCTGCTCTTTATTTCGTAGCGGGTGTGTCAGGGTTGGCAAGGGCTGAGGCCGGATTTGTTGCTGAACCCGGCGCCACTTTGACCAGGTCTCCATCGTTCAGGAAACCCGCACCGCTGGCCACCAACAGAGCCTCGGCGCCAACGCCGTCCAGCAGTTCAACCCGCTCGCCGATCCGCCGTCCAGTCTGCACCTTGAGCTGACTCACGCGTTGGTCCGCATTGAGTCGGAACACATAACTGAAGCCATCGCGCACCACCACGGCTTGCTGCGGCACCGTGAGCGCCGGAGAACTGCCCAGATCGAACTCGCCGCGGGCAAACATGCCCGCCTTGAAACTGCCTGCGCTACCGCTCTGGCTGGGCAGGTCCACATAGACCAGGCCGGACCGGGTTTGCGGGTCGACCGTGGGTGCCACCATGCGGACCCGGCCCTTGAGTTCACTGCCGCTGGCAGCCAGCACGGTCACCGAGGCTCCGGGTCGCAGGCGGGCGAGCTCGGCCGAACTGACCTCGGCGCGCCACTCCAATCGGCCCTGGCGGATCAGCCGGAACAGCTCAGCGCCTGCGCCCACCACGGCGCCGACCGTCGCTAGGCGCGCCGAGATGACCCCACCGTCGGGCGCGCGCACTTCGGCGTACTGCAAGCGCAGCATTTGGGCGGCCAACCCGGCCTTGACCGACTCGACCCGGGCTTTGGCGGTCTGCTCGGCTGTCAGGTACTGGTTGATTTGCTGACCACTGAAGACGCCGGTATTTTGCAGTGCGCGCACCCGGTCGGCGTTGGCACTGGCCTCTTGGGCGTTGGCGCTGGCCTCGGTCACGGCGGCGCGTGCCTGCGCCACGTCAGACTGAACCGCCTCGGTGGCAAACCGTGCCAACACCTGGCCACGTTGAACGACGTCACCGACGTTGACCAGCACCTCAGCCAGTCGCAGACCGCTGATTTCGGCGCCAATGCTGGCTTCCTGCCAGGCGGCTACATTGCCGTTGGCACTGAGTTTGATCGGCAGGGCGCTGCTTTGGGCGCGGATGCTGGTCACGGTCAGGGCGGGTCGTGCTGCCACGGGTGCAGCCGGCACCATTGATTGCGGTGCAGCTTGGGGACGGTTCAGCCAGTAAGCGAAGGCCCCGGCAACAGCCACGGCGGCCAGAATAAGTGCAATCGATGAGGAAGTTTTGGCGAAACGCATGGGGTCAGTGTGCTCGGGAAGATTGCGGTGCGGACGGCGCGTGATGGCGGCAGTGCCGTCTACGCGTCTGTCCGACTCAGGGCAGGTCAGGAAACGGCGTGACGTCCAGTCCGCGCGGGCGCTCTCGCCCGCTGAAAATCGAATCACAGAAGTCTAGCAGTGTGTGCCAGTCGGCCAGGCTGTGGTCGTGCCCGCCTGGTCGGCAGGTCATGGCCAGCTGTGCGGGTACACCCAGCAGCCTGTAAACCGCCAGCGTCGCCTGGTGCGTGAGCCAGCTGCCCTGCGGGTTGGCCCAGGCGTCGTCCAAGGCCTCGGTGGTCAACAGGGCACGTGGTGCGATCAAGGCTTTAAGAAAGTGCTGGTCAAAGGGCAACGCCTGCTCGCGACCGGCAAATTGCCCCAGGGTTGGCGCAAACCAGTGCGGAAATGCGCGGGTGACATCGGCCAGACTTTCCGCGCCCGGGCCCAGCCAGCGGAAGCAGCCCGCGCCGCCGGCGCCTGAGTTGTTGGCGCTGGTGAGGGCGATGCGGGAGTCAGTGGCGCCGGCCAGCAGCGCAGCCTTACCGCCGCGTGAATGGCCGACCACAGCGATGCGCTGCGGGTCTATGCGCCCAAAAGCGCCAGGCTTGCTCTGCTGGTGCACCTGCAGCAGGGCGTCAATGGCGCGGTGGTAACCCCAGGCCCAGCTGGCCAGCGCGGCATGGGGTGGCGGGGCGCCGCTGGGGACCTGCGGGTCAGGCGCGATCTCGACCCGATTGAATTGCGCAAATACCAGGCCACGCGACAGCACGGCCGCGATGACCTCGTCGTTCGCATAATGCCAACAGCCGTCGCCGTTCAGTAAAACCGGGCAGGATTGGGCGCCAGGCGGCACAAACACCCGCATCGTGAAACTGTCCATGCCGAGCGGCCTGACGCGACAGGACAGCAGTTGCGCCCCGCCGAACTGCCGCACCGTGGCCACGTGCAGCAGCTCAAGGTCCGTGCGGTTTGGCGTGGGTGGCAGCGGGCCGTAGGCCAGCGGCAGCAGGTGGGCGGCAATTTCCGAACGCCGCGTCGGCCATTGGTCCCGCCGGTCGATGATGAGCCCGCTGTCCGATCTCAGCAGCTCGGGCAGCGGGTTGCCGGGCACGGCGGACACCTTGGGGACAGCAGAAAGTGACATGTGCGACTGGGTTGGTGAAAACCATGAGTGTGCCAGTCGGGTTTTGCCCTACCATTCCTATTCGTCTTCACCCCCACTTTCTGAAAGCTCAAGCCATGTTGACCACAATTTCTAAAACCGGTATCGCCGCGGCTGCTGCCGCATTCATGGGCCTGTCGCTGACGGCGCAGGCCGCCGAGATCCGCGTGATGTGTTATCAGGACGGCGTCGAATGTGAAGTCACGGCGGCGCAGGCGAAGCGTTTTGAGGCTGCCAATCCTGGCACCAAGGTGGTGATCGACACGGTGCCGTACAAGACTATCGTCGAGCAGTTGCCGGTGCAGCTGGCTGCCGGCCAGGGCCCCGACATTGCTCGGGTGACCGATCTGGGCGGCCTGTCCAAGTATTACCTGGACATCTCAGCCCATATCAAAGACCGTGCCTACTGGGAATCGAATTTTGGCGCCACGCTGCCCTGGCTGCGCCCCAGTGCCACCGACAAGGGTATTTACGGTTTCATGTCGCAGCTGACCATGACCGGCCCCTATGTCAACAAGACGCTTTTTGAGCAGGCCAAGGTTGCGCTGCCCGGTCCCAAGGCCACCTGGGACGAGTGGGTTGAGGCTGCGCGCAAGGTGAGCAAAGCCACCCAGACCCCGGCTGCCCTGGCCTGGGACCGGTCTGGCCACCGCTTTGCCGGTCCGGCCATCAGCTACGGCGCCAAAATCTTTGACGCCAAGGGCGACCTGGTGCTGGACGACGGCTACAAGACCACGGTCAACAAATTCGTGGCCTGGCACAAGGACGGCGCGATGCTCAAAGAGGTGTGGGCCGGCTCTGGTGGCTCCAGCTACGCAGACTCTATCGGTGAGTTCAAGAACGGCCGTGTTGCTATGGTTCTCTCGGGTTCCTGGCAGATTAACCGTCTGCAAAAAGACATCGGCAATGCTTTTGACTGGGTGGCGGTGCCCAACCCCTGCGGGCCGGCGGCTTGCTCCGGCATTCCGGGGGGCGCAGCCTGGGTGGCGTTGAAGACCAGCAAGTCGCCCAAAGAGGTGGGTATGTTCCTGGACTTCATCGCTTCAGAGGCCAATTACGCTGAGTTCACCGGGAAGACCGAGAACATTCCGGCTCACGCCGGGCTGGCCAAGAAAGGCGTGCCTTACCCTGGCGCCACCCCAGCAGCTCGTGCCGCGTTGGCGAGTTTCAGTGCCGGTGTGGCCAGCCTGTCTCCCGTGGCGTATCAGTTCCA
>CAXNFT010000028.1:0-16217 GCA_964201255.1 Rhodoferax sp. | reverse complement strand
ACGCGCACCAACAAGTAAACGCTTAGCTGCGTCTGGGTAGGCTCTTGGCCTGCCGATAAAAACCCCGCCCAGGCGGGGTTTTTTAATGGGGGCTTTGGGCCCGCAGGCCGTGAAGGGCCGCCCTGTTTTGGACAAGGTGTTTTCAAACTACCGATAATTGAAGAATGAACGCCACTGTCAACGCCGACTCAGCCGAACTTGCCAAATTTTCAGACCTGGCCCACCGTTGGTGGGACAAAGACGGTGAATTCCGGCCCTTGCATGACATTAACCCGACGAGGTTGGACTGGATCAATGGCCTGTCACCACTGGCAGGTGCCAGGGTACTGGATGTAGGCTGTGGCGGTGGTATCCTGGCCGATGCCATGGCACGTGCTGGTGCCGTCGTGACTGGCATTGACCTGGCCGCCAAGGCGCTGCGGGTCGCTCAGCTTCATGCACTTGAAGCTCAGACCACGGGTGTGATTTACCGCGAGATCAGTGCTGAAGGTCTGGCGGCTGAACAAGCTGGTAGCTTTGATGTGGTTACCTGCATGGAAATGCTGGAGCACGTACCTGACCCGGCCTCGGTGGTCCGGGCCTGTGCTGAATTGGCCAAGCCGGGTGGTTGGGTGTATTTTTCCACCCTGAACCGCAACCCGAAGTCTTTCATGATGGCCATCGTCGGTGCGGAATACCTACTCAATTTGTTGCCCCGCGGCACCCATGACTACGCCAAGCTCATACGTCCCAGTGAACTGGCCACTTACTGCCGTGCCGCCAGCTTGGATCTACACCACACCCGTGGCATGGCGTACAACCCGCTCACGCGACGCGCCCGGCTCAATGATGATGCCAGCGTCAACTACCTGTTTGCCACCCGTAAACCGCTGGTGCAGGCGCCGTGATGCAAGTTGCAATAGGGTTTGAACATGTCGAAGCAGTGCTGTTTGATCTGGACGGCACCCTGATTGACAGCGCACCCGACCTTGGTGCTGCTGCTGACAAGATGCGGGTGGACCGGGGCCTGCCCTCGCTGCCACTCTCACACTACCGGCACATGTCAGGTACTGGCGCCCGTGGAATGATTGGCGTGGCTTTTGGTATGACGCCAGATCACCCTGATTTCCCCGCTTTTCGGGACGAGTTTTTGAATAACTATGAGCAGTGCATGACAGAGCGCACTTTCGCTTTTGAAGGGGTTGATGAACTGATCGCGCGGCTGGTGACCATCAACCTGCCATGGGGCGTTGTCACCAACAAGGCGGCTCGCTTTGCGGTTCCCCTGACGCGTGCCATGCCGCTGTTTGACTCCGCCCGTACGCTGGTGTGCGGCGACACTACCCCGCACAGCAAGCCGCACCCGGCGCCGCTGCTGGAGGCAGCACGCCTCCTGGGCGTTGAGCCGGGCAAGTGCCTCTACGTGGGAGATGATCAGCGAGACATCGTGGCTGGCCGGGCTGCCGGCATGAGCACCGTGGCTGCCAGCTACGGCTACCTGGGCGAGGCTGGTCAACCGGACAGTTGGGGCGCGCAAAGCCTTATTTATTCTCCGGTGGCTCTATTGCAATTGCTCGGCAGGGCCTAAAATCAGGGCCTTGGGGCTGCACTGGTTTCGACGTGGGTACGGACGCGCAGCAGGGCATGTCGAGCTGAATGGGCTCGTAAAACAGATTCAAAAAAACTAACTGCAAACGACGAACGTTTCGCACTCGCCGCTTAATCGCGCGTGAGCCTCGCAACAGCAAGCCAATAGGCTGGGCAAGGGTTATCAGGCCGCAAGGTCGGATAGTCCAGGCTGCGGGGTAATTTCATTTGGCTGGATCCACCCTGGGTAACTTAGGGTGGCTCAAGACAATAGGTTGCTGGCGATTTGCATAGCGTGCCACTGCGCGATGTGAAAAGTGAGATCTAAATCAGATGGCTACACATGTAGAACTGTTCGAAGAAGACTTGCGGACGCGGGTTCAAATCCCGCCAGCTCCACCAAACCCTTGTTTAAAGGCCGCTAAGGATCACCACTTAGCGGCCTTTTTCATTGGTAAATCATAGGCTTAGGCAGCATCAAGGGCTAATAAGGACTACAGACCTCCTGGCAGGACGGGCCGCAAGGTGCTGGTGCTGACTTTCTTGCGGACTTAGCGTTTACACCTACCCAAACTCGTCCATTTTTGGCCATTTCTCGCTCCTCTGTTGCTCGCATCGCGATGGCTGCGAGGCTGTGAAACGATTTGTCGTTCATCAGGCTTTTCAAACTGGTTAAGATATGTGCGCGACTACTGCCAATTATTAAAAAACGTGGTTGAAAGGCCTAAACATGACAATTTTCCCCTCAACGACCAAGGAAGACATCCCGGTTGATGATGCCTCCATAACGCGGCGACGGGTGCTTCATGTGGCTGGTGCGGCTGGCCTGGTGGCAGGCTTGGCCCCTCCGCTGATCCGCCCAGCCCATGCGGCAAAAAAGGTCTTGAAGATCATGCAATGGAACCACTTTGTTCCGGCGTTTGACGAGTGGTTCAACAAGACCTATATCAAGGAGTGGGGTGAGCGCAATGACACCGAGGTGATCGTTACCAATGTTGGTATGACCAGCATTGAGAGCCGCGCTGCGGCAGAGATCAGCAAAAAACAGGGGCATGACTTGTGCATGTTCTTGAGTCCACCAGCGTCTTATGAAGATCAGGTTATTGATCATAAGGACATCTACGCTGAGTGTGAGCGTAAGTACGGCAAGCCACTGGAGATTGCCACGAAGAGCACCTACAACCCGATCACCAAAAAGTATTTCGGATTTTCGGACAGCTACGTGCCAGACCCGGTCAACTACCGCAAAGATCTTTGGGACGACGTTGGCTTGAAGCCCGATAGCTGGGATTCGATACGCGATGGAGGCCGCAAGATCAAGGAGAAGCATGGCATTCCGGTTGGCATCGGCATGTCGAATGAGCTTGACAGCAGCATGGCCCTGCGTTCTATTTTGTTGTCCTTTGGTGGGTCTGAGCAAGGCGCGGACGGCCAGCCTAGTCTTAAATCCAAAAATTCGCTGGAGGCACTCAAGTACGCCAAGGCGCTGTACACCGAGACCATGACCGACGAAATTTTTTCGTGGGATGCCTCCTCCAATAACCGTTTGATGCTAGCTGGAAAAGGCTCATTAACCTTGAATGCGATTTCAGTTACTCGCACCGGCGAGAGCGAGAAGATACCGGTTGCCAACAAGATTTTTCTTGGTCGCCCAGCCCGGGGTCCGGCTGCTCAGTTAGGCGTCATGCACTTAATGAATGCCTACGTGATTTGGAAGTTCGCGCGCAATATCGGCGGCGCACAGAAATTCCTGGTAGATCTGGCCGGCAAATCTCGCGACGCTTTTTTGGCCAGTGGTTTTTACAATTTTCCGACCTATCCTCAGTTGGTGCCTGACCTCAAGCAATTGGTTGCTAATGACACCAAGGCGACGTCTTCCGACAATTACGCCATTTTTATGGATGCCGACAAATGGACCGTTAATGTGGGCTACCCAGGTTATGCCAATGCGGCCATCGACGAGATCTGGAAAGACTGGCTCATACCCAAAATGTTTGCCGATGCCGCATCCGGCCGCCTGACGCCGGAGGCTGCACTTGACCTTTATTCTGAACAGGCGACGCAGATTTTCAAGAAATGGCGAGCGCAGAAAAAAGTCTAGGCCGTAGTGGTTTGGTCGGCTGCGCTTGACGTGGCTTGAATGATGAGTGAGGAGTGAGGAGTGAGTATTTTGATGCGAAGATTGTCTGGGTTGTTAGGGTGTGCACTGTTGCTTGTCTTGG
Organism: Rhodoferax sp.; assembly: GCA_964201255.1. Classification (GTDB taxonomy): domain Bacteria; phylum Pseudomonadota; class Gammaproteobacteria; order Burkholderiales; family Burkholderiaceae_C; genus Rhodoferax. The sequence goes on along the minus strand of CAXNFT010000028.1, from coordinate 12,429 downwards.
CGTGTGGGGTCGTGTATCCAGCCGAGACCAAGAAAAAGCGCATCTTTATTGTCAGTAGTTACAACAAGGCCTATATTTGGTCAGTGTCAACCCAAAAGGGCGTCAGTTCTGCAATGCTGAAGCTGGGATACCTTGATACCGAGCAGCAGGTTAAACAGCTGCAACGAGACGACCAAGTCGAGTCTCGCAAGGCGGTCATCAGAAAAGACTGGATGGACACCAAGCGCAAAGACAGTCGCGCTGAGATGGCTATTTCAACATCGCGCATTGTGGCGGCAATCCGGGCGTTTGGCCCTGATCTGGTCTTGTTGGGTGACGATAACGCTGCCAAACATATTGGGGGTCAACTGCTCGATTCCAAAATTCCGGTTGTGTTTTGGGGGATTAACGGATTGCCCTTGAAGTACGGGCTCGTTGACAGCATGGACGCGCCTGGCCGAAATATCACAGGTGTCTGGCAATCCGGGTATCACAAGGAAAGCCTGGACCTGCTCAAACGACTGGTGCCCAATGCCAAGACATTTGCGATCCTGGCCTGTGATTCGGAGTCGTCACGGCCGAATGTGAAGATGATTGAACAGCTGGCCGAGCGCGGTAGTTTGCCGCTCAAGTTGGTGGATAAAGTGTTGACCAATTCACTTGACGAGTTCAAGGCGAGGGCCTTGGCTTTATCAAAAACAGTGGATGCTTTTTTCGTGCTCAATCACGACACCTTGCGTGATTCAAAAGGGAACCACGTTGATATGCTTGAGGTCGGTCGTTGGTACCTGAATAACATCAAGATTCCAGAGGCTTCGCATGAAGACCAATTTGTGTTGGAGGGGATGCTGCTCACCGCTAATGATTCAGGATACAACCAGGGCTACATGGCGTTTGAGATGGCCTTTGGCATCTTGGAGAAGGGTTTGAGCCCGGCCAGAATGGCCGTCAGAACCCCAGAGCGGGGCCCTTATCTGGTCAATCGCAATAGGGCGAAGGCCCTGGGTATTCCGCTCGACAATGCCATGTATTTGATCGATGAGGTTGTTGATCAGTCTCTTGCATTGCGACGCTAAGGTTAGACAGGGCTCGACGATCAGGGTGCGTATGACCAAGTCGATGCCCTTTTTTCATCGCTTATTGCTGGCTTTTCTGGCGGTGGGCATGATCATTAGCCTGCCGTTGATCTACGTTTCCTTCGAGTTCAGCAAGGAGTCTGCGCGGTTGCGCACACAACAGAGCATCACACAGCAAATTTCCATTCTTGCTGCCAGTTTTGATCAAGAATTTAGTCTGGGGCTGCAGCGCTCCCTGAAGCAGGTGACCTCGTCGGAAGCTCTAGCCATGTACCTGTCTGCATCGCAAGACGAGCGCATCGTCAACGCGAAAACCCTTGAGACGAGTTTCTTGAATTTGCAGGCGGATTACGACAATTATTCGGGGATTTATTACGCGGATGCCCAGGGAAAGTTAGTGGCGAGTGTTGAGGACAAGAAGCGCAGTGCTTGGTCTGACAGCCTGAATCCCGACGCGGCCGCCCCGTCAACAGATGTGACGCCGACCAAGGTTCACTTTGATCGGTTGTTTGCCCGCATCAAGACCACGCCAAGTCTTTTGTCCTCCGGCAACATGGAGTGGTTTATGCCTCCTCGCCAAGTCGCTGTTGAGGGGCCGTTCAGCGATGAAAAAGGACGTTTGACGCTCCTGGCAGGGCTGCCCTCGCTGGATTTTGACAATGGCGCCTTCAGTGGGGTCGTTGTCGTTCGCATTCGACTCGATAGCTTCGTTGCACGGCTTAAATCGGTCAGCCTTTATGACACCAGTCCGATCTGGCTTTTTTCAGCCAATGGCGCCACACTTCTCAAGCCAAACGTGTCAACGTTTCAACTGAATCCGACCGATTTTTCTGACAACACCAAATTTGGGGATGTGAAGCTCACAAGCACCAAAGAAGGGTTGTTGGCCTATCAAAATCTATCCATCGTCCCTGGGGAGTTTTTTGCGCGCATCGCCTACGCGGTACCTTTGTCTCTTTTGGTCCAGGATTTCCAGTCGGCGCTGTACTTTTTTCTGGCAGTCCTGGCTGCTTCAGCGATCGCTGTCTTTATGGTGGCTTTTGTGGTCGCTCGCAATTTCTCGACGCCTATCATTGAACTGGCGCACGCAGCATCTCGACTGGCGCGTGGTGATTTGTCTACTCGCGTTGACGTCAGAAGCAGCGGCGAGGTATTGACCTTGGTCAACAGCTTCAACCAGATGTCTGAAAATCTCCAACTCGCGAACCAAAATCGTGCCAAGGCCTTTGAGGTGTTGCGACAAACGGCCGCTCAGATGCAGGGTGGCGAGATTGCAGTCGATCACCCACCAGGAAATACGCAACGTCAAAGCGGTGAAAGCACTCGGGCCTTGGGCCAGGAGGATGAGCAGGACCTGCGCGAGATTTCGAATCTGATCACGCAATTGGTCCAAGAGCGGGTCCAAAACCTTCAAAAATTCCGGGAGGCAAAGGAGTCAGCGGATCGAGCAAATCGCACAAAGAGTGAATTTCTTGCCATGATGAGTCACGAGATTCGAACGCCGATGAATGGCATCCTGGGCACCGTGCAGTTGCTGGAACTTTCACCTTTGAACGAGGAGCAGCGGCGGGATTTGCTGGTCGTACGCACCAGCGGCGACGCCCTGCTGGTCTTGATTGACGGCATCCTTGATTTTTCCAAAATCGAGGCGGGTAAGCTCGAGCTGGAGCTTCGGGACTTTGACCTTCGGCAAGAAATCGGAACCACCATGGCCTTGTACAAGCCGCTTTTTGCCAGCAAGGGCCTGCAGCTGGATGTTGACATCGATGCAGAAGTCCCGGTCATGCTCAACGGCGACAGTACCCGCTTGCGGCAGATCCTGTCGAACTTGGTGTCGAATGCTATTAAGTTCACACAAGCCGGTTTTGTTCGAATTCACATCGGTGCGGATCAAATGGACGACTCCGCGGTTCGATTGCGCGGTTCGGTACAGGACACTGGTATCGGGATCACGGCCGAAAGGTCTGATAAGTTGTTCAGGGCCTTTTCGCAGGTGGATGTTTCAACCACGCGCCAATATGGCGGCACTGGGCTGGGGCTGGCCATTTGCGCCCGGCTGTGCGAAGCGATGGGGGGCAGTATCCGTGTGTCTAGTGAGAGCGGCGCCGGTTCAACCTTTCAATTTGAAGTTCAACTCCAGTCTGGATCCTTGGCGTTACAAAATCTACTGAAATTACCAGATGCAATGGCAGCCGACTTGTCGTCACTGCGTGTTCTGATAGTTGAGGACCACCCAGTCAATCAAAAAATTGCCATTGGCCTGCTGAGGAAACTCAACATCCATGCGGATCTGGCCGAGAACGGCGAGTCGGCTGTTGATATGACGCGCGTGGGTCGCTACGATGTCGTTCTGATGGACATGCAAATGCCAGTCATGGATGGGGTTGACGCGACCCGGGCCATTCGTTTGCTGCCACTTGATTTTCAGCCCTGGATCATCGCGCAGACAGCAAATGCTTTTGACACTGACCGTGAAAGCTGCCTGCAGGCAGGCATGGATGACTTTCTGAGTAAGCCGTTTCGCATGGACGCGCTGCGAGAAAAGCTTGACAAAGGCGCTCAGTCGCTGCTCCGAGCGCAAGAGGTATCGGTGTAAGGGGTTGGCGCATTAATCGGGTTACTGCAGATCGAAATCTGCCTCGCCCACTCTGTCGCGCAGTGCGGCAGCGTGGGCGGCACGCTCGGCGCGTTGCTTTGGGTCAGGTGTCACGGCGGCTGCGGCTGCGGCCAGCGCTGCGAGCATGCTGCTACGGCTTTGATAGCTGTCAAATACAAAGAGACGCATGTGCGTCCAGGGGGCGCCTGGCGTGCGGTCTATCAGGGTCATGAAACTACGCAGGACGCCCTGGCGGCGTGCCTCCTCATCGACGGGTTCAACGTTTTGGTGCAGGTAGGCAGAATATGCATCCAGTTGCCCAGGCTTGGCTCTCCAGTAGATGGCGCGGGCGCAGGCTTGTGTAGTCATGGTTCAGTCAATCCTGGCGCCAGAAAAACGGATTGCTTCACCCCATTTTTTGATTTCGGCCTCTTCATAAGCTGTTAGCGCTGCCGAGCCTAGGTAACGGGGTACGGCTCCCGCGCTGGCAAAGCGCTGTACTGTCTCGGGGCTTTCCAGTACCTTGGCAACTGCGTCTTGCAGCCGCTGCGTTATGGCCGGCGGCAGGCCCTTGGGCGCGTATAAGGCGATCCATCCCGGGGTGTCAAAGCTTTTAAGTTCGGCAGGGGCAGCGGATTCACCCAGGGTTGGGACGCCCGGCAGGGCCTCGCTTCGTGACAAGCCGGCAATACCCAATGCCTTGACTTTGCCGGATCGGATTTGCGGACCACTGGCTGCTATCGAGTCAAACATCAGGGGCACCTGCCCCGCTATGACATCCTGTAACGCTGGCGCAGAGCCCCGGTAAGGGATGTGCGTGATATTCACGCCAGCCCGGCTTTTCAAGAGCTCCATAGCCAAGTGATTGGTCACGCCGTTGCCACCAGAGGCATAGTTAAGCCGGCCAGGGTTGGCTTTGGCGTAGTTGACCAGCTCCGCTACCGTGTTGTAAGGCGCTGAGGGATGCGCCACCAAAACGATGCCGATGCTGGCAATATGGGCGATCGGGGCAAAGTCTTGCGGGCTGTAGGGCCGTTTATCGTAGAGCAATGGCGCGATCGCCTGGGTGGAGGTACTGCCCACCAACAAGGTGTAGCCGTCAGCAGCAGTTTGCAGCATGCTCTGGCTGGCGATGACGCCCCCTGCGCCAGGTTTGTTGTCGATCACAAAGGGCTGTCCCAGTTGACTGGACAGCCCTTGGGCCAGCACCCGGGCGAATACATCGGTGCCGCCTCCGGCGGGGAATCCAACGAGTAGTTTGACTGGTCTGGCTGGGTAGTCGGTCTGCCCCATAGCGTTTGGCACCAGGGAACCAAACGCCAGCACCATGGCCCCCAGTGTTGCTGCCATACGGCGGCGTCCCATTGCGAGGGCGTGACGCGGAATGGTTTTGCGTGAGTCGACAGTATTAGGATTAGTGTTCATAGGTCAGATGGGTTAGTGATAAAAAAACGGTTTAATTATGCTGTCTGGCCGGCTTTTTACGTGCTGTCGCGTTCAACGATCTCAAAGCCAAGGTCGATCAAGGGTTCGGGCTGGGCTTCACCCCGGATCAGTCCTGCCAGCATGGTTGCTGCTGCCTCGCCGATTTTTGCCCGAGGCGTTCGCACGGTGGTGAGCGTCGGCAGCATTTGATCGCTGCCGTTCAAATCGTTGAACCCGCTGATCGCCACACGTTCCGGCACTGGGATACCAAGACGCAGTGCTGCCAGCAACGCGCCTTGGGCCAGGTCGTCATTACAAAAGAATACGGCATCAACAGGCGGATTTTGCCGCATGATTTGTTCAAACATGGCACCCCCAAGCGCCAACGACGAGGCTGCAGGGTTGAGCCATTCCAGACTGTGGTGATACAGACCCTGCTCCTGCAAGGCGAGTCGCCAACCATAAAGCCGTTGCATGACTCGCGGATCCAGTTGAGCGCCGGCAAAGGCAATGCGGCGCCGACCGCGCGCCAGCAGCAGGCGCGTCAACGCAGCACCGGCATCAGTTTGCCTGAAGCCTACGCAGTAAGGTGTATCCGCATCAGCGCGTTGAGGTAAATCCATTAAGTGGACACAGGGCACCTGACTTTGTGCCATCAAAGCGCGGGTCGTGTCGTTGTGGTCCAGTCCGGTGATCAGAAGTCCGGCTGGACGTTGCAGCAATTGCTCTCGCAATAACTGCTCTTCTTGGGCATCGTCGTAATGGGTCACGCCGATCAGTGTCTGAAACCCGCTGGCCCTGAGCGTACGCTGCGCGGCGTCCAGCAGATCGACAAAAAGTGCGTTGGTTAACAAGGGGATCAGGATGGCCACATGGTTGCTGCGCTGCGAGGCCAGCGCCCTTGCCGCCGGGTCCGGCACATAGCCAAGCTGGGTAGATGCCAATTTGACACGCTGGACGAGGGCCGGATTGACCGACCGCTCGCCACGCAGAGCTCGCGAAACCGTGATGGGGCTGACACCGGCGATTCGCGCGACATCACTCAGCTTGACGCGACCGGTTGATCGTTTGCGTTGAAGGGCAGGCTGCATGAATTTCTAGGGTAAGTACCAAGCGGGCAGGCGAGGCGAGAAGGCTAAGATAGCGCTGTCCCAAGCGTACGTCAAGTGTCTGATGATGCGCTGATGGTTCACAGATTAGTAGGAGCAACGCCGGTGTCTAGACCTGAGATATTGGCTGTGGCCAATGTTCACCCGCTATACCTGAAATCCCTGAAAGAGGCGTTCGAGGTCCACGAGCGAGCGCATGAGGGCGATCCCGCCGTATTCGCTGAACTGGCGCCCAAAATTGTGGGGATTGCTGCCGGTGGTGAGTCCACGGTTTCCCGGTCTCTGCTAGAGCAATTGCCCAACCTGAAACTGGTTTCGGTGTTTGGTGTTGGCTATGACGGCATCGACGCAAAGGCCGCTGTGGAGCGCGGCGTGATGGTGACCCATACGCCCGGCGTGTTGAGCGACGATGTGGCAGATCTGGCCATGGGCTTGGTGTTAGCTGTTAGCCGCCAGATCGCCCAGGCTGATCAGCATGTCCGGCACGGGCGCTGGCCCCAAGGCCCTATGCCCCTTGGCAGAAAGGTTTCAGGCTCGCGCATGGGCATCGTTGGGCTGGGTCGTATTGGTGCTGCCATCGCGCGCCGAGCGCTTGCCTTTGATATGTCGGTGGCCTATACCGCCCGCACCGAAAAGCCAGCCTCTGGTTTCCAGTTTTACGCCACAGCCGAGCACTTGGCTGCGGCGGTTGATTTTTTGGTGGTTATCACACCCGGTGGTCAGGGCACCCGGCACCTCATCAATAAGGCTGTTTTGTCTGCTTTAGGGCCTAAAGGTTATCTGATCAATGTGGCGCGTGGCAGTGTTGTAGATGAACCGGCTCTCGTTGAAGCCTTGCAAGCCGGTCGGATCGCAGGGGCTGGCTTGGATGTATTCGCCGCTGAACCCCATGTGCCAGAGGCTTTGTGGGGCATGCCTAATGTCGTGCTGACCCCGCACATGGCGAGCGCCACACACCAGACCCGTCGCGCTATGGCCGACCTGGCTTTTGCCAATATGCAGGCAGGCGTTGCAGGACAGCCCTTGTTAACGCCAGTCCCGGAATGCCAAGCTTAGTCGAGGGTCTGCTACCGCAGATCGTGGTCATGGGGGTATCGGGCAGCGGCAAATCAACGGTCGCTGCAGGCTTGGCTCGCGAGCTGGGATTGCGGATGGTTGACGGCGACGACTTGCACCTGCCAGAGAGTGTGACCAAGATGCGATCGGGTATTGCGCTGGAGGATGCGGATCGGTGGCCTTGGCTGGACCGGATAGGGCACTACCTTGCCGAAGATGGCGACCAGCCACAACAAGGCCGAATCGTAGCGTGCTCGGCACTCAAACGGACTTACCGCGACCGCATCCGCCGGCTTGCGCCAACAGTGCGCTTCATTTTTCTGGACGGCGAGTCGGAATTGATCCGTGAACGGATGTCGCGCCGCCAAGGGCACTACATGCAGCCAGGGTTGTTGGCCAGCCAGTTGCATACCCTGGAACGGCCGCAAGCCGATGAGACCGATGTGATTGCACTCGACATCCAGGCACCGCCGGCGGAGTTGGTCGCGCTGGCCACTCGTGCCTTGGCGGTGGGCCTACATCTAGCCAGTGCCTGAGCCGTTGTTTCAGCCGTTTTAGCCAAGTTCAAAGGATCCAATGTTCATACGCTGCGCTTTTTTTCGTGGTCAAGTCAAACCCGGATTTGAAAAGGCTTTTGATCTCTACATCCGTGAGCAATTGGTGCCTTTGTGGACTCGGTTCCCAGGCGCGCAAGAGGTGAGGGTATTGCGCCAGTTGGAAAGCGATGTGAGTGATCCAAGCTTAGCGATGGTGCTTTCAGTCCGTTTTCCGAGTCGCGAGTCGATTGACATAGCCTTGGCATCCGAGGTCCGCCATCGTAGCCGCGAAGTGTCAAAGGGCCTGATCGAGATGTTTGATGGAACTGTGTTTCACACCATCTTCAGCGCAGATGGCTATGCCCTGCCGACAGATTAGTTTGGGGAGTGCCGGAAGAATGATCGTGTTCTTCCGGACAGTTGATGTGATATTTTTTAACAAGGAGACATTTTTATGAAAGTTTCACGCCTACTTATTGCCTGCTTGATGGCCAGCGTCGGTACCGCCGCGTTGGCCGCTAAGTTCAACTTAAAGCTCGGGCATGCCGTCAATGCCACCGACGGGCAACATGCGGCTGCCGTCAAGTTGGCCGAGCTCGTCAAACAGCGCACTAACGGCGATGTCGAGATCACCGTTTATCCGTCCAACCAACTCGGCAACGATGCAGCCATGATCAATGGCACCCGTGGCGGCACGATTGACATCGTGTCCAGTGGCGCCTCCAACTTCAATGGGATTGTGGCCAACACGGCGGCACTTGAGCTGCCTTTTGTGTTCCGCAATGCGCAGCACGCTTACAACGTGCTTGACGGGTCTATAGGCACAGCCATTCTGGAAGAGCTGTCACCCCATAGCCTCAAGGGTCTGGCGTACTGGGAAAACGGCTGGCGGGCATTCACAAACAACAAACGTCCGATCCGTACCCCCGATGATGTCAAGGGCCTGAAGATCCGCTCCACGGGCAACCCGTACCATATCCAGGCGTTCAAGCTCTTGGGCATGAATCCTTCGCCCATGCCCATCGCCGAGCTCTACACTGCGCTCGAGAGCGGTACTTTTGACGCTCAGGAGCACCCGATCAACGTGACCTGGTCATCCAAGTTTTATGAGGTGCAAAAGCACCTGACGGTCAGCAACCATGTGTACTCGCCGCTCATTCTGGCCATGAACAAGGCAAAGTTTGACAGCCTGCCGGCGAACTTCCAGGCCATCATGGTGGAGTCGGCACGGGAAGCCGCCAAGTACCAGCGCGACCTCAACGCCGGAAATGCCAGCAAGGTCGTGGCTGACCTGAAGAAATCGGGCATGCAGGTCATTGAGGTCGTTGACATGGCACCGTTCCAGAAGCTGACGTCTGATGCCATCGCCAAATCTTTTGGTGAGAAAAACGGCACGGTGCTGCTCAAGGCGATTGAGGGTACCAAGTAATCCTTACCCAGCCGGCTCGCCTGTCATCAGGCAGCCGGCGCTTCTGTCTGCCTGTGTATGAAAACTCTGAACAATCTGTTCTTCAAACTTGCCGAGATGCTGTTGGTGACCATGCTGGCAGCTATGGTCGTCATGGTGTTTGGCAATGTGGTGCTGCGTTATGGATTCAACTCCGGCATCATCAGCTCTGAGGAACTGTCCCGCTATCTGTTCATCTGGATCACCTTTCTGGGTGCCATCATTGCTTTTCGGGAAAACGCGCACCTGGGGCTCGACACCGTCGTACGCCTATTGCCCAGCAGCGGCAAAAAAGTATTTTTCGCGGTATCGAATATTTTGATGTTCGGTTGCTGTGTTCTGATGTTTTATGGCACATGGAAGCAGCAGGGCATCAATGCGACCACCCTGTCGCCAGTGACTGAGACGCCCATGAGCTGGGTTTACGGTGTGGGCTATCTCACGAGTGTGGCTATGGGCTTGATGATCGTTGGTAAGCTTGTCAGGCTGGCCCGGGGCGGCTTTATTGATGAAGATTTGATTCAGGTTCAGGACTCAGAGGACGCTGCAGCGCCGCATATTCCGGGAGCAGCTCGATGACCATCATTGTTTTTGTGGGGTCCTTGCTCGCGGCTATGGCCCTGGGGATGCCGCTAGCGTTTTCTCTGCTGGTGTCAGGCGTGGCGCTGATGCTGCATCTGGATTTGTTTGACACCCAGATCGTTTCGCAAAACCTCATCAGTGGCGCCGACAACTTTCCTTTGATGGCCGTGCCGTTTTTCATGCTGGCCGGCGAATTGATGAATGCCGGTGGCATGAGTCGGCGCATCGTGAATTCGGCTCTGGTGTGGGTCGGGCATTTTCAGGGTGGCTTGGGCTATGTGGCGGTGTTTGCGGCCATCATCATGGCCAGCCTGTCGGGCTCTGCCGTGGCAGATACTGCAGCGCTTGCGGCGGTGCTGATGCCGATGATGCGCAAGGCCGGCTACCGTATGGATCGGTCGGCAGGGCTGATTGCCGCCGGCGGCATCATCGCGCCGGTTATCCCGCCGTCTATTGGGTTCATCCTGTTTGGGGTGATCGGCGGTGTGTCGATCTCCAAGCTGTTCATGGCTGGCATTTTCCCCGGCCTCCTGATGGGTTTTGCGCTGATTGTCACTTGGTGGATTGTCGCCCGCCATGACAAGGTGGAAGTGTCACCGCGGGTTCCGATGGGTGAGAAGTTGCGGGTCACAGCCGATGCCTTCTGGTGCTATTTGATGGCGGTAGCCATCATTGGCGGGATGAAGTTTGGCATTTTCACCCCGACCGAGGCGGCGGTGGTGGCAGTGGTCTATTCGCTGTTGGTGGGGCTGTTCATTTACCGCGAGATCAAGCTTCGAGACCTCTACCGCATCACCTTGAATGCCGCCAAGACCTCCGCAGTGGTGATGTTCCTGGTGGCCGCAGCTTTGGTTTCAGCCTGGCTGATCACGGTAGCCAATATTCCAGCTCAAATGGTTCAGCTGATGCAGCCCTTCATTGACAACAAGATGCTGTTGATGGCGATGCTGATGTTGCTGGTTTTGGTTGTCGGTACAGCACTGGATTTTGCCCCAACCGTTTTGATCCTCACGCCGGTTCTGATGCCGCTTGTAAGGCAGGCCGGCATTGATCCGGTCTACTTTGGCGTGCTCTTCATCATCAATAACGCGATTGGTCTGCTGACACCGCCGGTCGGTACCGTGCTCAACGTCGTCTGTGGCGTGGGGCGTATCCCGATTCATGATGTCATCAAGGGGGTAATGCCTTTTCTTGCATCGCAAGTGGTCGTGATGGGTCTTTTGGTCGTCTTTCCCGGGCTGGTGATGGTGCCCTTGCGCTGGTTGACCACTTGAAGATCATGACAATTCTTGATTCATTCCGGCTGAATGGCCGCATTGCGCTGGTTACCGGGTCTTCGGGTGGGATAGGCTTGGCGCTTGCACGCGCGCTGGGCCAGGCAGGTGCACAGGTGATCCTCAATGGCCGCAATGTTGAAAAACTTGAAGCCGCCGCCCGACAGTTGCGCGGGGAAGGTCTGGTTGTGAGTGCATCGGCGTTTGATGTCACGGACGCCGCTGGCGTCAGTGCGGCCATCGAGGCCATTGAGGCTCAATTTGGTCCTATCGATGTGCTGGTCAATAACGCCGGCATCCAAATCCGCAACCCCTTGCATGAGTTTGCCGATGCGGACTGGCACACACTGATGCGAACCAACCTGGACAGCGCGTATTTTGTTGGTAAAGCGGTGGCTCAAAAAATGATACCTCGGCGCCGCGGCAAGATCATTAATGTTTGCTCCGTACAAAGTGAGTTAGGGCGCCCGGGAATTGCGCCCTATACGGCCAGCAAAGGGGCATTAAAGATGCTGACCAAGGGCATGGCGATTGACTGGGGCCCCTACGGCATCAACGTCAACGGGCTTGGGCCTGGGTACTTCAAGACTGATCTCACGGAAAAGCTGGTGGCTGACCCGGCATTTACAACCTGGTTGGTCGGCCGAACGCCCAGCCGGCGCTGGGGTGATGTGCAGGAACTGGGTGGCGCCGTCGTCTTTTTGGCCAGCGAAGCTGCTGGCTTTGTCAACGGTCATATTTTGTATGTGGATGGTGGCGTCACTGCCACCTTGTAAAAGGATCAGAACATGCGCGCACTTATTTGCCATGCCGCTCAAGACCTCAGGCTTGAAAACATTGACTCACCCTCACTCGGCGAACAGCAATTGCTGGTGCGGGTCGCTTATGGCGGCATTTGCGGCTCAGACCTTCACTACCAGCAGCATGGAGGATTCGGTACGGTACGGATCAAGCAGCCGATGGCCTTGGGCCACGAGGTCTCCGGTGTTGTCGAGGCACTTGGGGCCAAGGCAAACGGCTTTAGCATAGGGCAACGCATCGCGATTTCGCCCTCCAGGCCTTGCGGCAGTTGCCGCTTTTGCCAATCGGGTATGCATAACCATTGCCTGTCCATGCGGTTTTATGGCAGTGCCATGCCGTTTCCGCACGTTCAGGGGGCATTTTGCGAACACTTGGTGATCGAGGTCAGCCAGGCACACGTGGTGGCGGATCACCTCAGCCTGTCCGAGGCTGCCCTGGCTGAGCCTTTGTCTGTTGGCCTGCACGCCATTCAAAGGGCAGGGGGTGTACTGGGCAAACAAGTGCTGGTCACCGGTTGCGGGCCGATTGGCTCGCTGCTGATTGCCGCC
>CAXNFT010000027.1:0-16254 GCA_964201255.1 Rhodoferax sp. | reverse complement strand
CGGCCCGGCGGCCAATCTGCCGAGGCGATATCCGCTCTCGTTAGAATCCGGGCTCACTCTTTAGCTTTAACACCATGAGCTCTTCATTCAGCCCCATCCGTGGCAGCATCGTGGCACTGGCCACCCCCATGCACGACGATGGCAGTGTGGACTACCCCGCCCTGCGCCGCCTGATCGACTGGCACATCACCGAGGGCACCGACTGTATTGGTGTGGTCGGCACCACCGGTGAATCACCCACCGTGACCGTCGATGAGCATTGTGAAATCATCCGGGTGTCCGTCGAGCAGGCCGCCGCACGGGTACCCATCATGGCCGGCTGCGGTGCCAACTCTACCGCCGAGGCGATTGAACTGACCCGGTTCGCCAAAAAAGTTGGTGCCAACTGCCAGTTGCAGGTGGTGCCCTACTACAACAAGCCGACTCAAGAGGGTCAGTACCTGCATTTCAAGGCGATTGCGGAGGCGGTTGACTTGCCCATGGTGCTTTACAACGTGCCCGGCCGCTCGGTGGCGGACATGGCTCACGATACTGTGCTGCGCCTGGCGAAGGTGCCCGGCATCGTCGGCATCAAGGAGGCCACCGGCAACATCGAACGCGCCCAATGGCTGATCCGCGAGGCACCCGCCGCCTTCTCGATTTACTCGGGTGACGACCCCACGGCGGTGGCCCTGATGCTGTGTGGCGGTCATGGCAATGTCAGCGTTACGGCGAATGTGGCGCCCCGCCTTATGCACGAGTTGTGTGTGGCGGCGATTGCCGGAGACCGGCAACGTGCGATGGCACTGCAGTTCCAGTTGCTGCCCCTGCACAAGCAGCTGTTTGTCGAAGCCAACCCGATCCCGGTGAAGTGGGCCATGGCCCGTATGAAGCTGTGCGGTGGTGCTTTGCGCTTGCCCATGACGCCCTTGACGGCGGGCAACGAAGCAGCTGTAGAAGGGGCGCTAAGCGCTTGCGGTTTACTCTGACGTGCCAGCCCTGGCCCTTTCCAAAATGTTGAAGGTTTGCTCGTGAATTCATTTTTAAAACTGTCGTGTCTGGGCCTTGCGCTGATCCTTTCGGCCTGCTCGGTACTCGACAGTGACAAGATTGACTATAAAAGCGCAACCAAGGCAACACCCCTTGATGTACCACCAGACCTGACACAGCTAGCGCGCGAGACCCGCTACCTGGTGCCTGGCGCATCTGTCACGGCCTCCAGTCAGGCCGTTAACCAAACCGGACAGGCCCTGACGACCGCTGCGGCAGTGTTGGGCGATGTCCGGATTGAACGCGCTGGTAACCAGCGGTGGCTGGTGGTGGGTCGTCCGGCAGACGCACTCTGGCAGCCAGTCAATGACTTCTGGAAGGAAAACGGCTTCGTGTTCACCCTGGAGCAGCCTAATCTGGGCATCATGGAGACCGATTGGGCTGAAAACCGCGCCAAAATACCTCAGGACTTCATTCGAAATGCTTTGGGCAAGGTACTGGATTCCCTCTACTCCAGCGGCGAACGGGACAAATTCAGAACCAGGCTTGAACGCAACCCCAACGGCGGGACCGACATCTTCATCAGCCACAGAGGCATGATTGAAAACTACACCGATAGCCAAAAATCCACCATTGGGTGGCAGCCACGTGCCGCCGACCCGGAGCTTGAAACAGAGTTTTTGCGGCGACTGATGGTTAAGCTCGGCGCCACGCAGGAGCAAGCCAAAGCGGTAATTCCGAAAGAACCCGTCAAAAAGAGCTCCAGAGCTGCGACCGCCAATGGACAGCCCGTGCTCGAGGTTGATGCCGATTTCGACCGCGCCTGGCGCCGCGTCGGTTTGTCTTTGGACCGAACCAACTTCACCATCGAGGACCGGGACCGCAACAAAGGCCTCTATTTCGTACGCTATGTGGAGCCATCGGCCGACAAGGGCGAGCCGAATTTCTTCAGCAAGCTTTTCGGCCCTAAGGCCGACCTCACGCCGTTGAAACTGCGAATCGCCATCGTCAGCCAGGGCGCAATCAGCACGGTGTCGGTCCAGAATGCGGCCGGTTCCCCGGACAATTCGCCCAACGCGCAGCGCATTCTGAAAGCCCTCGCCGACGACCTGCAGTAAGTCATCAGGATGCTGCGGTTCCGCAATCTGGGCAGCGGCAGCACGGGCAATGCCACGGTGGTTGAGGCCCACGGTCCCCTGGGGATCACGCGGCTGTTGGTGGACTGCGGACTCAAGCCACGCCAACTGAGCGACGGGCTGGCACAAGCCGGGCTGGACGCCAATCAGATTGATGCCGTCTTCGTCACCCATGAGCATGGCGACCATATTGGTTGCGCGGAGAGCTTTGTCCGCCGGCAGCGCAAGCCGCTTTGGATGAGCCAGGGAACCCATACGGCCATCGGCGCGCCTGACCTTGGTGACATGCTGCACTTCGCGCGTGACGGCGTGATGCTGAAGCTGGGCGACTTGCAGCTGATGCCCTTCACCGTGCCCCACGATGCCAACGAGCCCCTGCAGCTGGTCTGCTCCGACGGCCATTCGCGCTTAGGGCTAGTGACCGATCTGGGGCATTCAACAGCCCATGTGCTACAGCACCTGCACGGCTGCCATGCTCTGCTGCTGGAGTGCAACCACGACGCCACGCTGCTGGCGGACTCCAGCTACCCGGAATTTCTGAAACAACGCATTGCTGGGCGACTCGGCCACCTGTCAAACCAGCAAGCGGCCGACATCGCGCGCGCGGTCAACCATCCTGCGCTGCGGCATGTGGTTGCCGCCCATTTGAGCGAGCGCAACAACCGACCTGCGTTGGCACAGGCAGCGCTCGGGGACGCACTGGGTTGGTTGCATACCGCCATTGGCGTCGCTGACCCGCTGCGCGGGACCGACTGGCTAGAAGTCTGAGCGCCACCGGTGCCAGGCAGTGGTGTGTGCGAGTCACGCGCCCAAAGAAAAAGCCACCCAGAAGGTGGCTTTTTCTTTGGTGCAGAGCAGCTTACTTGCTGGCAGCAGCAGCAGGTGCCGAAGCGGCAGCGGTAGCGGCAGCAGCAGCAGCAGTAGCGGCAGCGGTTGCAGCAGCGTCAGATGCTGGTGCAGCAGGTGCAGCGGCAGCGGGTGCGGCGGCTGGTGCTGGTGCCGGTGCTGGTGCAGGAGCCGGCTCTTCTTTTTTACCACAGGCGGCCAAAGCAGCAGCAGCGATTACGGCAGCCAGAATGAGGGTCTTGTTCATATGAAATTACCTTTTAAGTTGACGAAACGATTTCCGAAAATTGTCATTGCAACTTTGCTGCAATGACCAAGCAAAATGGACTTGAGTTATTTCGCTCAGCCTCGTATTATAAGATAGAAACTGGCCTGATCATCTGCCAGGTTGACCGATGCCCAATGACGTTATAGACCCAGGGTAGTCGGGGCAAAGCCAGTACCACTGACATTTAGCTTGCTCTGCAGGGCTTCATGCAAGGCCTGCAATCGGACGCGATCAGCGCCATACTGTCCGACGCTGGCCTCGGCGTCGGTTCGCGACAAAAACCAGTGCCGGCTCCAGATGGCGCTAGGCAAACCCGGTAGTGCACTGGAGGGGCACACCCGCGCTTCGACCAGGTGACTCCATGCCCTGCGCCACGCCACAAATCGCGGCTGCAGCCGAATGAGCAAGTCAAAGCGGCCTGCCAGCAACACCAGACGGCGGCCCGGCTTCGCCCAGGCCTGCAAAGCATGAATGGTCGACGTTTCGCCCAATGGCCAGCCCTCAAAGCTGGGATCGCTGAGGATGATCTCAGGCCAACCGTCGGCCGCCGCCCGTTTCAATGCATGGCGTACCGCACCTGCAAACGCCTCGTGACCTGAAAACCTGCCGCTCAAGTCCGGCGCAACAAACTCAGGCGGCATGCACCCAACCTGCTTCCATCCACTGCTGCAACAAGGCCTGTGCGCCGGCACTTAGCGCACCCACCTGGGCTGAGTTGAGGCTGCGCTGATCGGCCAGCAGTCGGATCAAAGTCGCGTCCTTACCGCCGGCGCGGAATGCTTCGCCGTTGATGAACACGTGTTTGGCGTCAAACATCATCTTGGTGCGGCGGTCCAGGCGCAGTGGGCCAGCCGGGACCGAGTTGGCGGCGCCTGCCCGCTCAAACCAGACCTCAGACTTGGGCTCGGTCAGCAGTTCGCCGAGGGTCCGAGCCAGCGCCAGCGGGTCTTGCAGTACCCGCAAAATCGCCTCACGGGCGAAAGTCTGCACAGCCACTGGAATTTCTGCTGGACGCAGGGTTGCCGGCTGACGCGGGTCGCGGTAAAGCGCATCGCCCACGGTTTCTGGCGCATCGTCGGCCAGACGTTGCAGCAGCTCGCGCGCCAACTCGCCCTGCTGCGGCGCCCGGAATCCGATGGAGCATGTCATGCATTCGCCGACCGCCACCCCGTCGTGGGCATAGCGCGGCGGCAGGTACAGCATGTCGCCGGCTTCCAGCAGGAACTCCTGCTCAGGGGCAAAGTCGGTCAATATTTTCAATGGCACATCAGCTTTCAGGCTAAGGTCTTTCTGACGGCCGATGCGCCAGCGCCGTCTGCCTTGCACCTGGAGCAAAAACACGTCGTAGCTGTCAAAGTGCGGGCCGACCCCGCCGCCGTCGGTGGCGAAGCTGATCATCAGATCGTCCAGCCGGCAATCGGGGACAAACCGAAATGCCTGCACCAGCGCATGGGCGAGCTCCTGGTGCAGGTCCACCCCTTGCACCAACAGGGTCCAGCCCGGCTGCTTAAGGGGCGGCAGCGCACGCCGCTGAAACGGGCCATGCTTGAGACGCCAGTTGCCGCCGTCCTGGACGACCAGCCGCGACTGCACCCCCTCCTGGGCCGCCAATTCAAACAATTCGGCACGGCCCAGTACCGGCTTTACCTGAGGCACTGCCTGACGCACCAGCAAAGGTTTTTTGTGCCAGTACCGCTTCATGAAGCGCTCCGGGCTGATGCCGCCCAGCAGGGTCAGGGGCTCAGTGACATTCATTCAAGCGCATCCATCGGGAGCTCCGGTCAGGTCAAATTAAAAAACAGCAAGGCGAACTGCGACAATTCTCCTATGGAAATCAAACAACACTGCGTGGTCGGCCTGACCTGGACCCTGAAAGACACGATGGGCGAGACATTGGACGTGCTAGAGGAGCCGGTTGAGTTTCTGGTGGGCGGCGCTGATCTGCTGGTCGTGATTGAAGAGGCACTGCAGGGCCATGCGGTCGGGGCCAAAGTCGATTTGCACATTGAGCCCGAGCAGGGGTTTGGCGACTTCAACGACCAATTGATTTTTCTGGAGCCACGCCATTTGTTTCAAGTTGAACTTGAAGAAGGCATGACCTTCGAAGGCGCGTCACTTCCCTCGGGCTGCAACGCGCAGGCACCGGTTGACGCGCTCTATACCGTGACCGACATCTACCCTGAACACGTCGTGCTGGATGGCAACCATCCCCTGGCCGGGATTGCGCTGCGCCTGAGCCTGCGCGTGAGTTCGGTGCGGGAGGCCACAGAGTCAGAAATCGGGCTCGGCTCGGCAGGCACCGGCTTCTTCCGGGTCACGCCAGTGGTGGCGGGCTTGTCTGATCAGCGCACGCTGCACTGAGTCAGCTTTTGCCGGTCGAGCCGTAACCACCTTCACCGCGCGTGCTGGTCAAAAACTCGGTCACCACCCGAAACTGCGCCTGCACCACCGGCACGATCACCAACTGCGCGATCCGCTCCAGCGGTTCGATGGTGAAAGCGACCGTACTGCGATTCCAGGCGCTCACCATCAACTGGCCCTGGTAGTCGCTGTCGATCAGCCCAACCAGATTGCCCAGCACGATACCGTGCTTGTGTCCCAGGCCCGAGCGCGGCAAGATCATGGCCGCAAAGTTCGGATCGTTGAGAAAAATGGCAATGCCGGTGGGCACCAGTTGCCAGGCGTTGGGCAACAGCGTGAGCGGCCCATCCAAGCAGGCCCGCAAATCCAGCCCGGCGCTGCCCGGCGTCGCGTAGGCCGGCAGTTGATCGGCCATTCTCGGATCGACGATCTTGACATCAACGTCCATCATTTTGGCCTCCAGCCCTTATACGACGTGCAATTATTGCTATCAATTGGCGAGCAAGCGCGAGTTTTGAGTTGTACGGTAATTCCTGAGCGCCAGCCTCATCGACGAGGAGCAAGGCATTGTCATCATGGCCAAAAGTGGCCGGCCCGATGTTGCCCACCAGCAGGGGCACCCCCCTGCGCGCCCGCTTGGCCTGCGCATTGGCGAGCAAGTCCTGGCTCTCCGCGGCAAAACCGACGCAATACAACTCACCACTCATCGCGCGGGTCGATTTCGCCACGTCAGCCAAAATATCTGGATTCTCAACAAAACTGAGTTCAGGTGCCTGGCCTGAGCCATTTTTTTTGATTTTCTGGTCAGCCGCTACCGCGGGGCGCCAGTCGGCCACTGCAGCGCAGGCGATGAACACCGTGGCGGCATCCACCTGTTGCGCGACCGCTGCCTGCATATCCCGGGCTGAACGAACGTCCACCCGCCGCACGCCGCGCGGCGTCGCCAGGCTGACCGGCCCTGCCACCAGCGTCACCTCAGCGCCAGCCTCGCGGGCGGCCCGAGCGATGGCAAAGCCCATCTTGCCACTCGACAGGTTGGTAATCCCGCGCACCGGGTCGATCGCCTCGTAAGTGGGGCCGGCGGTGATCAGCACCCGCTGGCCCATCAGCGGCTTGGGCTGAAAGAAGGCCACCAGATCGTCGAGCAGCTCCGGCGGCTCGAGCATGCGGCCATCGCCAGTTTCACCGCAGGCCTGGTCGCCCTGCCCCACACCCAGCACGGTCGCACCATCAGCGCGCAGTTGCGCCACATTGCGTTGGGTGGCCGGGTGCGACCACATTTCGCGGTTCATCGCGGGTGCGAGCAGCAGCGGCACAGTCTGCCTTGGCCGCGCCAGACACAGCAGGCTGAGCAGGTCGTCGGCCCGGCCGTGGACCAGTTTGGCCATAAAGTCTGCACTTGCAGGCGCGATAAAGCAGGCGTCGGCCTCGCGGCTCAAATTGATGTGCAGCATGTTGTTATCCGCCCGCGCATCCCATTGCGACCCGTAGACGGGGCGTTGGCTGAGCGCCTGCATGGTGACGGGTGTGATGAATTGGCCAGCGGCCTCAGTCATGACCACTTGAACCGTGGCACCGGCCTTGATCAGGGCCCGGCATAACTCGGCTGACTTGTAGCAGGCGATGCCGCCCGTCAGGCCCAGTACGATGTGTTTTCCAGCAAGGTCGTTCATGGCTCGCAATGTAGCAGAGCGAGCCACCCCAAGGCGCCAGCAAACCCTCACCGAAAGCCACGGAGGCATGCCTATAATCGATATTTCCACCTCCCTGAGCGTGAAGCTCCCCCTGACATGACCAAATTTGTCTTCGTCACCGGCGGTGTGGTGTCCTCCCTTGGCAAGGGAATCGCCTCAGCCTCCCTCGCAGCGATACTGGAATCGCGGGGCCTAAAAGTCACCCTGATCAAGCTCGACCCTTACCTGAATGTCGATCCGGGTACCATGTCGCCGTTCCAGCATGGCGAGGTGTTCGTCACCGAGGACGGTGCAGAAACCGACCTCGATCTGGGCCACTATGAGCGCTTTGTCGAAACCCGCATGCGCAAGGCCAACAATTTCACCACTGGTCAGATCTACAAGAGCGTGCTGGAAAAAGAACGCCGTGGCGACTACCTCGGCAAGACCGTCCAGGTGATTCCGCACGTGACCAATGAGATCCAGGAGTTCGTCAAGCGTGGCGCCGGCTTTGGCGCAGCAGACGCAGTGGATGTGGCCATCGTTGAGATCGGCGGCACCGTGGGTGATATCGAGTCGCTGCCCTTTTTGGAGGCCGTGCGCCAGATGAGCCTGCAACTCGGCCCTAACAACAGCGCGTTCGTGCACCTGAGCTACGTGCCCTGGATTGCCGCAGCGGGTGAGCTCAAAACAAAACCAACCCAACACACGGCCAAACAACTGCGAGAAATCGGCATTCAGGCCGATGCGCTGGTCTGCCGTGCAGACCGGCCCATCCCCATCGAGGAGAGGGAGAAAATTTCGATGTTCTCCAACGTTCCGGTGTGGGGCGTGATCTCTATGTGGGATGTGGACACCATTTACAAGGTGCCGCGCATGCTGCACGAGCAGGGGCTTGACGGCCTCATCTGCGATAAGCTGCGCCTGAACACACCACCGGCCAAACTCAAGCGCTGGGACGATCTGGTCTACGAGATCGAGCACCCGCGCAGCGATGTCAACATCGTCATGGTGGGCAAGTATGTGGACCTGAGCGACAGCTACAAGTCGCTCAATGAGGCACTGCGTCACGCCGGCATGAAGAACCATGTGCGGGTCAAGATCGACTACATTGACTCTGAAACCATCACGCCGGACACCGTTTCACAGCTGGCTCGCTTTGACGCCATCCTAGTGCCCGGCGGCTTTGGCAAACGCGGCATTGAGGGCAAGATCTGCGCGGCCCGGTTCGCTAGGGAAAACAAAGTGCCTTACCTGGGCATCTGCCTAGGTATGCAGGTGGCCACCATCGAATTTGCGCGCCATGTGGCCGGCCTGACCGGTGCCAACAGCAGCGAGTTCGAGCCCGAGACGCCCTACCCCGTGATTGCCTTGATTACCGAGTGGAAAGACGAAGACGGCACCATCAAGACCCGTGACGAGCACTCGGACCTGGGTGGCACCATGCGGCTGGGCGCTCAGAGCTCCGATGTGGCGCCTGGCACCCTGGCGCACCAGATCTATGGTGACCTAGTCACCGAGCGGCATCGTCATCGCTATGAGGCCAATGTGAATTACCTGGACACCCTGCGCCAGTACGGCTTGGTGATTTCGGCGCTAACCCAACGCGAACAGCTGACCGAAATCATCGAATTGCCCAGCAGCACGCACCCCTGGTTCATTGGTGTCCAATTTCACCCGGAGTTCAAGTCCACACCCTGGAACGGACACCCGCTGTTCAACGCGTTCATCAAGGCAGCGCTCGACCACCAAAGCGGTGGTAAAAACCTTAAGGCCGTGGCCTGATGAAGCTATGCGGCTTTGAAGTTGGGCTGCAACAGCCCTTCTTTTTGATCGCCGGCCCCTGCGTGATCGAATCCGAGCAACTGCAAATGGACACCGCCGGTGCGCTCAAGGACATCACGCGCAGCTTAGGCATCCCCTTCATTTTCAAAAGCAGCTTTGACAAAGCCAACCGCTCCAGCGGTAGCAGCTTCCGCGGGCCGGGACAAGCGCAGGGCCTGGAAATTTTGGCCAAAGTCAAACGCGAATTGCAAGTGCCGGTGCTGACCGACGTGCACTCGGAAGACCAGATCGCCGCCGTGGCGGCAGTGGTGGATGTGCTGCAAACGCCAGCCTTTTTGTGCCGGCAAACCGACTTTATCCGGGCGGTAGCCCAATCGGGCAAGCCGGTGAACATCAAAAAAGGGCAGTTTCTTGCGCCCCATGACATGCAGCACGTGATCGACAAGGCCCGCGCGGCGGCGCGCGAGGCGGGTCTGGACGACGACCGCTTCATGGCCTGCGAGCGTGGCGCGAGCTTTGGCTACAACAACCTGGTGAGTGACATGCGTTCGCTGGCGATCATGCGGGAAACCCGGGCCCCCGTGGTGTTTGATGCAACCCACTCGGTGCAACTGCCGGGCGGCCAGGGCAGCAGCAGTGGCGGCCAGCGGGACATGGTGCCAGTGCTGGCGCGTGCGGCGGTGGCGGTTGGCGTGGCGGGGCTGTTCATGGAAACCCATCCAGACCCAGCCCGCGCTTTGAGCGACGGCCCCAATGCCGTGCCGCTCAAGCACATGAAGCAGCTGCTGGAGACCTTGATGGCGCTTGATGCGGTTACCAAGAAAAACGGTTACCTTGAACATGTGATCGGAGTTTGAACATGCCCAGTGCCTATGTGATTGTCAACTCGACCGTGACCAACCCGGTTCAGTACGAAGAATACAAAAAGTGGTCAAGCGCGGCCATGCAAGCCTATGGCGCCGAGATTTGCATCAGGGGCGGAGCGATCGAGGTTGCCGAAGGTGACTGGGTGCCAGACCGAATGGTGCTGCTCAAATTTCCGAGCATGGACGCAGCCCGGCGCTTTGAATCATCGCCCGAATATGCCAAAGCGCGTGCAGCACGCCAGGGGGCCGCCATCATGCGGATGGTGATCGCTGAAGGTGTCTGACCCTCGCTTGGTTTTTGATTTATTTGCTTTTTTGTTTTGAAAGACATTGATGAGTGCAATTGTTGACATCGTCGGCCGTGAGATCCTGGATTCGCGCGGCAACCCCACTGTGGAATGTGACGTCTTGCTGGAGTCGGGCACCATGGGCCGCGCTGCAGTACCGTCGGGCGCTTCCACCGGCAGCCGCGAAGCCATCGAGCTGCGTGACGGCGACCCGGACCGCTACCTCGGCAAGGGGGTGCGCAAGGCGGTGGAGCACATCAACACCGAGATCTCAGAGGCCGTGCTGGGCCTGGACGCCTCGGAACAAGCTTTTCTTGACAAGACGCTGATCGACCTCGACGGCACTGAGAACAAATCCCGACTGGGCGCCAATGCCATGCTGGCGGTGTCCATGGCCGTGGCGCGGGCGGCGGCCGAAGAGTCGGGTTTACCGCTGTACCGCTACTTTGGCGGCATGGGCGCGAATCAAATGCCGGTACCGATGATGAATGTGGTGAACGGCGGCGCGCATGCCAACAACAACCTCGACCTGCAGGAGTTCATGATCATCCCGGTAGGCGCGCCGAACTTCCGCGAAGCGCTGCGCTACGGCGCTGAAGTTTTTCATGAGCTCAAGAAGATCTTGCACGACAAGGGCATGAGCGTGGCCGTGGGGGATGAAGGCGGTTTTGCGCCCAATGTGGCAAGCCATGAGGCGGCCATCCAGCTCATCCTTGAAGCGATCGACAAGGCCGGCTACGTGGCTGGCAGCCAGATCGCGCTGGGCTTGGACTGCGCAGCCAGCGAGTTTTACCGTGACGGCAAATACCACCTGGAGGGCGAAGGCCTGACCTTGAGCTCTGAGGAGTGGACTGACATGTTGGCAACCTGGGTCGACAAATACCCCATCATCAGCATCGAAGATGCCATGAGCGAGAGCGACTGGGATGGCTGGAAAGTACTGACTGACCGACTGGGCAAGAAAGTGCAGATTGTTGGCGATGACCTGTTTGTCACCAACACGCGCATCTTCAAGGAGGGCATCGACAAGGGCATTGCCAACTCGATCCTGATCAAGATCAACCAGATTGGCACGCTGACCGAGACCTTTGCCGCGATCGAAATGGCCAAACGAGCCGGTTACACCGCCGTCATCAGCCACCGCTCGGGTGAGACCGAAGACTCAACCATTGCCGACATCGCCGTGGGCACCAATGCCGGCCAGATCAAGACAGGCTCCCTGAGCCGCTCGGACCGCATGGCCAAGTACAACCAGTTGCTGCGTATCGAAGAGGACCTTGGCGACATCGCCACCTACCCCGGTCGCGCGGCGTTCTACAACCTGCGCTGATACCCGATGGGCCATCGCGCTGTCCCGGCCGCCCTGATCAGCTTGCTCGTGATCCTGCACGCGCAGCTGTGGTACGGCCGTGGCAGCCTACCCAATGTGGCACGCCTGTCTGACCAGCTCAAGGTACAACAGCAAAAGAACCAACAGGCCCAGCTGACCAACAGTCGGTTGGCGGCCGAGGTGCGGGACCTCAAAGAAGGCCTGGACATGGTCGAAGAAAAAGCGCGCTTTGAACTCGGCATGGTCAAAGCCAACGAGATTTACGTGCAGATCGCCCGCTGACAGCCAAGCCAGCACCACCGTGAAGATCGCCATCCTGGGGGCAGAATGCACGGGCAAGACCACCCTGTCACAAGCCCTGGCGACCGCCCTGGACGGGTGCGGCGGTCGGGCAGCATGGGTGCCGGAGACACTGCGCGACTGGTGCCGGCAAAACGGCCGCACCCCCGAAGCACACGAACAGCGCGCCATTGCCGTGACGCAGGCAGACCGAGTTGACACCGCTGCTGCAGTCGCGTGGCTGCTGGTCGACACCACCCCATTGATGACTGCGGTCTACAGCGATCTACTTTTTAAAGATCTGTCGCTGTACCCGCTCGCGCTGGCGCATCACGCCCGCTTTGATGTCACCCTGCTGACCAGCCTGGACCTGCCCTGGGTGCCTGACGGTCTGCAGCGGGACGGGACGAAAGCGCAACGGGCATTTGATACCCGCCTGCGCGAGGTAATGGATCAGCACGCCCTGCCCTATGGCGTCGTCAGCGGCCAAGGTGCGGCGCGAACGGCTGCTGCCTTGGCCCTGATCCAGAGGAATGCGGGCAACTTGGCCTCTTACTGAATCCCAGCCTCTGCTGGCGGCAAGGCGCCATGGCCGAGGAACAGACCCGCCACGTCGACGGGGTCAAAACGGTACTGCAAGCCACAGAATTCGCATCCAACCTCCACGTCGCTGCGCTCGGCCAGGATGCTCTCCACCTCGTCGCGGCCCAGACCGACGATCATCTGCCCCACGCGCTCCCGGCTACAGGTGCAGGCAAAGTGTGGCGCCGCCTGGCCGGTGACGGCCGGAAACAGGCGCAGGTCCTCTTCCCAGAACAAGCGGCGCAGGATGGTTTGGGCATCCAGCGTCAACAATTCCTCACGCTTCAGGCTGGAGGCCAGCAGCGCGATCCGGTTGTAATGTTCGTTGAGCCCAATCTCATCCTCGTCCGCTTGACGCGCCGATCGCCCGGCCAAATTGCCGACCCCTTCCATGGGCAAGCGTTGAATCAGCAAGCCGGCGGCCACATCACCATCAGCTGCCAGCACCAACCGGGTGTCGAGCTGCTCGCTTTGCAGCATGTAGTGCTCAAGCACCTCACTCAGTTGTTCCAGTTTCTCGCGCCGGTCGCCAAACAAAGGCACCACTCCCTGGTAGGGCTGCTGGCCTGGAAAGCGGTCTTTGGGATCAAGCGTAATGGCACATTTTCCCTGGTTGTTGACATTCACCATGGCACTCAGGCTGGCCCCAGGCGAGACTTCAGCGGTGACCGTGGCGGTGGCGCGCAGGGCCAAATCAGGTTGTACCTCGGCCACAGCCAGCTTGACCGGGCCGTCGCCAAAAATTTGCAAAATCAGCGCGCCATTGAACTTGATATTGGCTTGCATCAGGCAGGCGGCCGCCACCATTTCGCCCAGCAAATGTTGCACTGGCACCGGGTACGGCCCGGCGGGGCTGCCCGCCTCACGCCGGCGCAGGACCTCGGTCCAGCCATCGGTGACACGCACCAGCATGCCGCGGACTGGCAGGCCTTCAAACAAAAATTTATGCAGTTCAGACACTTTGGGTCAGCCCAGTTTCTTCAGACCTGTTCGAAAACGCTGGGCGTTGTCGACATAGTGACTGGCGCTCATGCGTAAGCCCTCGAGTTGCTCGGGGCTGAGCTGGCGCACCACTTTGGCCGGGCTGCCTAGGATCATCGAGCCATCAGGGAAGACCTTGCCCTCGGTCACCAGCGAACCCGCGCCGACCAGACAGCCCTTGCCAATCACAGCGCCATTCAGAACCACGGCGCCAATACCGATCAAGGCGCCGTCGCCAATGGTGCAACCGTGCAGCATCACCTGGTGCCCCACCGTCACGTCTTCGCCCACGGTCAGAGGGCTGCCCACATCGGCATGCAGCACACTCAGGTCCTGAATATTGCTGCCGCGCCCAATCCGGATGGTCTCGGTGTCGCCACGCAGCACCGCGCCAAACCAGATGCTGGTGTCGGCGGCCAAGGCGACATTGCCGATGACCTGCGCACTGTCAGCGACCCAGGCCGACTCGGCAAGCTGGGGAGCGATGCCGTCGAGTTCGTAAATTGCCATGACACATTTCCTGTTGCTGCGTTCCGTAGAATTGTAAGGATGCACACCCCCACGCCGCCTGACATGACAAACTCGGCGCGGCACATCGCGCAACAGTTGCTGCGGATCGACCACCCAGCAGAGAAAGCGAGCAGGGTGCGTCAGCTCGAGTTGGACAATTTGCTGGTGCTGCCGGCTCAAACCATCGCCGACGTTCCGGGCCTGCCCGGGCGCCCCGATCGCCCAACGCTGGTGCCGCCCCAACAACTCAAACCGCGTGCCCCTGGCACGCGCGAGGGCCTGGGAGCGCTGATCCATGCGCTGGCGCACATTGAGGCCAACGCGATCAATCTGGCGCTGGATGTGAGCTGGCGCTTTGCAGGCATGCCCGAGCGTTTTTACCGTGATTGGCTGCAGGTGGCGCGGGAGGAGGCGCTGCATTTCGAACTGCTGCGCGAGCACCTGCTGACCTTGGGCTTTGAATATGGCGACTTCCCAGCCCACAACGGTCTGTGGGAAATGGCCGAAAAAACACGGGGCAGCCTGCTGGCCCGGCTGGCGCTGGTGCCGCGCACGCTGGAGGCGCGTGGCCTGGACGCCTCACCCGCGATTCGCAACCGCTTGGTCTCGGTGGGCGACCATCGCGGCGCAGCCATCCTGGACATCATTCTGCGCGACGAAATCGGCCATGTGGCGGTCGGCAACCATTGGTACCGTTACCTGTGCTCATCCCAAAACCTGGACCCGATCAGTACCTTTGCCGAACTGGCCACGCAGCACAGCGCCCAAAAGCTCAAAGGGCCGTTCAATCTGGCGGCGCGCCGGGCCGCCGGCTTTGACGAAGCCGAACTGGCACTGCTGGGCAGTTGAGCCGCACTAGCCGCGCGGATGGTGCTGGGCGTGCAGCGTCTTAAGCCGCTCGCGGGCCACGTGGGTGTAAATGGTGGTGGTGGAAATATCGGCATGGCCCAACAGCATCTGCACCGCCCGCAAATCAGCGCCGTGGTTGAGCAGGTGGGTGGCAAAAGCGTGACGCAGCGTGTGCGGTGACAGCGGCGCGGTAATACTTGCCTGGCGTGCGTACTTTTTGACAATCATCCAGAACATCACCCGGCTCATGGCGCTGCCGGCGTTGGTGCCGCGCGTGCTGACAAACAGGTCCTGCGTCGACTGGCCGGCCAGCAGTTCCGGCCGGGCAACCTTGAGGTAGCGGGTGAGCCACAGGCTGGCGACCTCACCAAATGGCACCAAGCGCTCTTTGTTGCCCTTGCCCAGTACGCGCAGCACGTTGTCCGCCAGACTGAGGTTCAGTACCTTCAGCGTGACCAACTCACTGACCCGCAACCCGCTGGCATACATCAGCTCCAACATGGTGCGGTCGCGCACGCCCAGAGCACCGCCAAGGTCGGGGGCGGCCAGCAGGGCTTCAACCTGAGGTTCGGTCAGGGTCTTCGGCACGCGCAGGGCTTGGCGGGCTGCCTGCAGCTTGAGGGTAGGGTCAGACGTGATGAGCCGCTCGCGCAGTGCCCAGCGGAAATAGCGCTTGAAAACGGTCAGTCGCCGGTTGGCCGTGCTGGCCTTGGTGGCCGCGTGACTGGCGGCAAAGTAAGCATTGAGGTCGGTCTCGGTGCTGGCCAGCAGCGGCCGGCCCTGACTGGTGAGCCAGGTGGCATACAAGCTCAGGTCACGCCGATACGCCGCCAGCGTGTTGCGCGCCAGACCTTCCTCCAGCCATAGCGCGTCAATGAAGTCGTCGATTGGCGCGTCGGTGCTCACTCGAGCTTAAGCTTGGCGGTCTCCACAACTTTTTTGTACACAGCCAGTTCATCTTTCATCTGCTGCGCAAACTGCTCGGGCGTGTTACCCAGCACCACCGAACCGGTGTCTTCAATGCGCTTTCGCACAGCCGGGTCTTCAAGCGCCTTGCGCGTGGCGGCGTTAATTTTGTCAACAATGTCACGCGGCATGCCTTTGGGGCCAACAATGCCGTAGTACGCCATGCGGTTCACAGGCTCCAGGCCAAGCTCTTTGAAGGTGGGCACATCCGGCAGGGCTGCAAGCCGCTGCGGCGCCGCCACGGCCAGCGCAATCAACCTGCCGCCCTGGATGTGCGGCAAGGCAGACGGCACGTTGTCAAAAATGATTTCCACCTGACCGCCTACGGTGTCGCGCAGCGCCGGACCGGCACCCGAGTAGGGGATGTGCGTGACCGCTACGCCTTGCAGGCCTTTCCACAGTTCGGTCTGCAAATGGCCGATGCCACCCGTGCCCGAGGAGGAATAGGAATAACGGCCTGGCGATTTTTTCAGCACCTCCACAAAGTCCTTGTAGTTCTTGGCCGGGAAACTGGGGTGTACGGCGATCACGTTGGGTGTGGCAGCGATATTGATCACCGGCGTGAA
>CAXNFT010000026.1:0-16858 GCA_964201255.1 Rhodoferax sp. | reverse complement strand
GCCGGTGCAACCAGGACCAGCGCCGAAGCCAGCAGTTGTCGGCGGGAAAGTGTGGTCAATCTCATAATTTATATCCTGCTTGTGATGTTCATGAATTTGTCGATAAAACCAGGGTCTGCAGTTCGGCCGCGGTCGCCGGTCACGCCGTGCTGTGCCACTATTTGTCAGCACGAGAGTTTAGGGCAAGCTGCAGGCCACAGCTGGTCTCAAGCGGATCGCTCAGCGCGTGTCCACCAGGATCACGGTCTCATTGGTTTTTCCTGGATATTCACACGGGCAGAGACCTTTAGAGACACAGTCGAGGCACTAAACTGCACCTTGTGGTCAAGGAGTTACGCAGTTTTGCCAGAAGTTGACGCCAACACGGTCGGGCAATTGATTGGCACCGACGTGGTGAAATGGGCCTACGCAAAAGCCAAGGCACTTTTCAACGACAGTGCCTAAGATTGAATGACTTCCGCATCTAAAACCCTGTTATCCGACCCCTTGTTGACCGCCAGCAGCTTGGCGTCCTCGCACAAGCGTGTGTTCGTTCTCGGTGCTACCGGCACCATCGGCCAGGCCACAGTCCGCGCCCTGCTACATCGAGGAAACGATGTGGTCTGTTTTGTACGGCCCCGCGCTGGCGTGAAGGGTCATTTGACAACTGACGCAAGTCGGCGATTATTTGACGGTGCAACGGTCCGTTTTGGCGCTGTAACCGACCCGGCATCACTGGCCCGCGACGGATTTTGCGGCGAGCGCTTTGATGTGCTGGTGTCCTGCCTGGCCTCACGCACCGGGGCCCCCCGAGATGCCTGGGCCATCGACCACCAGGCCCATGTGCAGGCACTGGCGTCAGCTCGGGTTGCTGGCGTAAAGCAGGTGGTACTGCTGTCTGCTATCTGTGTACAAAAGCCGCTGCTGGCGTTTCAGAGAGCCAAACTGGCGTTTGAGAAGGAACTGATCGAATCCGGCCTCACCTACTCCATTGTGCGACCCACTGCGTTTTTCAAATCGCTGTCAGGGCAGATTGAACGGGTCAGGCGCGGCAAGCCCTTTCTGCTGTTCGGTGATGGGCGTCTGACGGCCTGCAAACCCATCAGCGACCGAGACCTGGGCGACTACCTGGCTGATTGCCTGGATCAGCCCGACAGGCAAAACCGCATCTTGCCGATTGGTGGCCCGGGTCCGGCCATCACACCGCGCGATCAGGGCGACAAGTTGTTTGCCTTGATGGGTCGCCATCCAAAGTTCAGCCATGTGCCAGTGGCCCTTCTAGACATCATCATCGCGGTTCTGGGCACCTTGGGCCGCCTGATTCCCGCACTGGCGGAGAAAGCCGAGTTGGCCCGCATCGGCCGCTATTACGCCACTGAGTCAATGCTGGTTATTAACCCGCAAACTGGGCACTATGACGCTGATGCCACACCGTCTGCCGGCACTGAGACCCTGTTTGATTTTTATGCTGATCTGGTCAGTGGCAAAGTGGCAGCAGAGCGCGGTGATCACGCCGTGTTCTAAGACTCTTCCGGCGACAAAGTGTTTCATGCTGCGCTTGGCAGCATGGGCTGGTTTGACAGGGCAATTATTGCGTCAACAATTGTCGTCCTATGTGTCACTTAATGCTTGAATTTACCCTATCGAAAAATTAAAAAAATCATGCATACTTGCGGCGGTAATACGAATGCCTATTCATAAGAATATCTATGTTGCATTTTTGCCGGGATGAACACTCTTGCGGTTTCAAAATGCGACTCATCCGTGCCGGAGCAACGCATGCTGTTTGATCATTGCGCGACTTGTCAACGTTGCTGTCACGTGGACCCTGGCTTTCCACCATTGGAAGTGACACTTACCAAGCAAGAGAAAAAAGGTCTGGGCGGCGTTTGTATCGAGAACAGTTGCGAACACCTTGGCGACACAGGTTGTACGCTGGGCGATGGCAAGCCGCTTAGCTGCAAGCTTTATCCCTTGGCATTTAATCCCAAGACCAAGGCTTTTTTCTTCGACATCGATTGCCCATTGATGCCCATGTACAAAAGCCAATTGCAAGATCCTGCCAGTGAGGCATCCATTCATCTCAGGCAAATGAGCGAAGCAGTGGAAGGGCTAGGCAAAAGCGATCCTCAATTCTTGAATGCGAACTATCGCGTCGATTCGTATTATTTTGACTTAGCACCACTGCTGCATACCGGCGCGTCCAAGAAGAGACGGTTATGAACAGCGATTTTTATCCCCGGGGGGCAGAAGCACACCAAAGTGCGGGCTGGGCTACGACGTCAAACGAAACACCCACGCAAACACTGAAACACCAAAGCTGGACAGCGGATAACCTCTGCGTGGAAAGCTTCCATGAGGAAACGCAATACTACACCAGCCGCTGGGACGGGCTGTGCCCCTATATCGATGTCACTCCCGAAATGCTCGCGGTCGCGCGTAAGCCCTTCATCGTTTATGCGCTGCCGCCTGAAGGCAATTACGGCGTTCCCATCAGTGACAAGTACGGACTGGCGCATGCCGGGTCTGACGATTTTTGGAGCGATGAGCGTCGGGCACGAAAGTTCAAGGAGTTGGATAAGCTGAACAAACGTTTTAAGGTGACCGAGCAGATGATTGCTGGAAAGGAGATGACGACAGAGCGGGTTTTTGCGCTCGGCAGCCAGCACTTTGACGCATTTGAGATCCACGCAAAAGAAATTGAGGGGTTTGTCGACTATGTGCGCAACCTCGATGTGCTTGTGCTGCAAGTGCATGCGGACAATGGTGACTTGGTGCTGAGCGACGTGTCTATCATCCTGCCGGAACGCGATCAGGTGTATGGCAGCTTTTGTCAGTGGAATACCCACTACAAAAACCGCTCACCCGGCATTTATGCGTGCTTGCTTGCCGCGCGATGGACGGCCAAGCGTGGGTACAAGTATTACAACCTTGGTCCCGTCGACGACTATGGCTACAAATCTCTGTTTGTGACCGATTTCGAGCCAATTTATGGACTGGCACTGACCTCCCCGAATCACGCGCTCGCCCTGGACCCAACCTCGCCCTTGCACACTGACTTCAAACCTGCGGAATGGAACCAGATCTACCGCAATTCAGGCACATGAAAGAGCGCCAAGACAAGCTCAGTCAAAGGTGTGGACGGCGCCGAAATTGATGTCGTAATCCATCATCAGCTCTTCGCCATTTTTGATGGCGCGCAGGGTAATCAGCTGGCCGTTTTTCTCGTACACAACGTTGGGTGTTTTAGAGTGGTTGAGGTAGACCGCCATATTCATGGCGTTGAGCCCGATCTCGGGGACGAAGACATGCTCGTCGTCGTAATAGCAAAAAATTTCAATCTCCTTGCGCACGCCGCGCGGCAGTGCCTTGATTTCCTTATGGGTATAGGCAATTTCGTCAAACTTAAGGCGCGAGCGCATGGGATTGACGCCTTTGGGGATAGATCGCATCGCAAAAACACCAATTCCATGCACTGGCGACACCCCCAGATGGCAATAAACCTCTTCGCTCAGGTGTTCGAGGAGTTTTTTCTTTGAGATCTGCATGGAGTGTGCGATAAAGAGACATTAGGGTTTATCCGTAGCCGATCTGGCGTCTTAAGAATATTACACCGAGTCGGCCTTTGCATGCCGATGCCGCTCCCATGCGGACACTGTTGGAGACCATGAATGAAAAAACTTTTCACCAATGACTACATCGTTTGGGAAGGCTACCTGAGCCAGGAAATATGCGCCCGTTGGGAAAAAAAAATCTTCGACAACCTAGACATTTTTGGCTCCGATGTGGAGCCCGCCTACGGCCAAATGGCAGCCTATTACGGCATGATTGAAGCGGGCCTTAACGAGAGTTACTACCGCTTTGCTGCCGAGCATAACAAATACTTGCTTCAAGAATTTCCCGAAGCAGCTGTCATCATCGCCGATGCAGGCCGCTTGATACTGACCCATTCGGGCATGAAACCCGACGCCCTGCCTGTGGTGCCACGAGACAAGAAGTATTTTCAAGTTGGTGGATTTAACTTGCAGCTGCAAAGCTGGAATTTGTACAACATCCACACCGATACTGAGGGGTTGTTGCAATACCCAGCCAGTATTTTTGAGGAAAAAACCCGAGCTTATTCCTGCGTGGTGTCCGTCAAACGCACAGCGCAACACACCAAGGACCGTGGCGGCGACCTTGATATCTGGCGCCAACGGTTATTGGCGCACGAGCTAGATAGCTTTTACAAAGGCGACGGGTACACCGCCCGCTCCCAAAAACTTCGGGTCAAAGTGCCTTATGAAGCAGGCAACTTGGTACTTTTCGACAGCTTCATGCCGCATGTGGTCATTCCCTTCAAAATCAAAAAGAAAGACGACCGTCGCATTTCTTTTGTGGTGCACTTCAATTACCGAAAACACACAGAGCGCAATCCGTTTCCGCACTTGGAGTACTGGTATTGAAGGCTCACCCGGTGATTTAAAGTTTAACTGTGTGCTTGGTGGCAAGTGGTTAAAGCCTGTCAAAATTAGCGCTCGTTAGACACTCAGAATGACGCCATGTACCTGCCACCCCAGTTCAACTCAGAACAGCCACAGCATGCCGCTGCTTTGATCCGTGCCTACCCGTTGGCCAGCCTGATCAGCGTGGATGACAGTGGTTTTCCGTTTGTCAGCCATATACCGCTGAATTTGCACGACCAGAACCAACCCTGGCGGCTGCTCGGGCATGTGGCGCGCGGCAACCCGCACTGGCGTTACCTGCAAGCCCGGACCAAAGCGCTGGTCACATTTTTTGGACCCCATGCTTACTTGACACCAAAAATCTATCCCGATCTGACCCGTGTGCCGAGCTGGAATTACCTGGCGGTGCACTGTCAGGTGGAGACCACATTGATTGACCTGCCCGAGGACAAGGATGGGTTGCTCAAGCACCTGATCGCCGACCATGAGCCCGGCTATGCCGCCCAATGGCGGGGACTGGACGAGGGCTATACCCAGAAAATGCTGAGCGGTATCGTGGCTTTTGAACTGCAAGTCACCAAACTGGAGTGCAAGCTCAAGCTCAACCAGCATCGGCCTGAATCGCACGCCAAACTGCATGCCCTTTACGCCAGTGGCAACGACCATGAGCGGGCCTTGGCCGGCTGGATGTCGCGTCTGGGTATGGCCGAGCCGACAACTGATCACAATGACTGACGAAGACGCCATGGGCCTGGCGCTGGCGCAGGCCCGTTTGGCTGGTGCGGCCGGTGAGGTGCCAGTGGGCGCGGTGGTGGTGCACCAGGGTCGGGTGATCGGGGAGGGCGGTAACGCGCCTATTGGCAGCCACGACCCGAGCGCGCACGCCGAAATGGTGGCCTTACGCGCCGCAGCCCAGGTTCTGGTCAATTACCGGCTTGACGACTGCGTGTTGTATGTGACTTTGGAGCCCTGCGCCATGTGCGTCGGTGCCATGCTGCACGCCCGGCTCAAACGTGTGGTGTTCG
Organism: Rhodoferax sp.; assembly: GCA_964201255.1. Taxonomy (GTDB): domain Bacteria; phylum Pseudomonadota; class Gammaproteobacteria; order Burkholderiales; family Burkholderiaceae_C; genus Rhodoferax. The sequence goes on along the minus strand of CAXNFT010000026.1, from coordinate 11,409 downwards.
GTGCGGCCGACCCCAAAACCGGCGCGGCCGGCTCGGTCATCAATTTGTTTGCCCAGCGGCAGCTCAATCACCAGACCGAGGTGCAGGGCGGCGTTTTGGCCGAGCGCTGTGCGTCGCTGCTGCAAGAGTTTTTTAAAAACCGCCGTCTGGAGTCGCGAGTCAACCACCACCCCCTGCGCGAAGACGCCTTGCGCACGCCGTCTGAGGCCTTCGAGCACCTGCCCGATTACCCCTGGCCCCCGCATTACCTGAGCGACCTGCCGGCCTTGGCCGGGCTGCGCCTGCACTACCTTGACGAGGGGCCGCACGATGCGACCGTGACCTACCTGTGCCTGCACGGTAACCCGGCCTGGAGCTACCTGTACCGCAAGATGATCCCAGTGTTTGTGCAGGCTGGCGCCCGGGTGGTGGCGCCAGACATGGTCGGTTTTGGCAAGAGTGACAAACCCAAAAAGGACAGTGCACACAGCTTTGCCTGGCACCGGCAGGTGTTATCGGAACTGGTCGAACGGCTGGACTTGCAGCGGGTGGTGCTGGTGGTGCAGGATTGGGGAGGCATCCTGGGCCTGACGCTGCCCATGGCGCAGCCGTTGCGTTACCAGGGCCTGCTGGCGATGAACACCCTGTTGGCCACGGGCGACGCGCCGTTGTCAAGTGGCTTCCTGGCATGGCGCGCCATGTGCGCCAGCAACCCGGAATTCAATGTGGGCCGCCTTTTGGGGCGTGGCAACCCGCATCTCAGCGCTGCCGAGTGCGCCGCCTACAACGCACCGTTTCCGGACCGGGGTTACCGCGCCGCGCTGCGGGCTTTTCCCGCGCTGGTGCCTGAATTTGCAGATTCTGACGGCGCTGCGCTGTCTCGGCAGGCCCAGGAGTTCTGGCGTAACAAGTGGGCTGGCCAGACGCTGATGGCGGTAGGGGTCCAAGACCCGGTGCTGGGTCTGCCAGTGATGAGCGCCCTGCAGGGTGACATCCGCCACTGCCCGGCGCCTATGCTTTTGGCCGAGGCCGGCCATTTTGTGCAGGAACATGGCCAAGTGATCGCGCAGGCAGCAGTAGCGCGCTTTGGCTCCGCAGCAGCGGCCTGATCAGCGGGCCAGATAATCGCGGCTGATTAATTGGAATCTGACCCCTATTTATGAGCAAGCACATTTACGTCTATTCACCCTCGGGCGCCGTGCGCGACAAGGCGGCCTTTAGGCGTGGCATTCGGCGGCTGATTGCGCTGGGGCACCAGGTCGAGGTGGATGAGGCAGCTTTGGTAAGCCATCTGCGCTTTGCCGGTGACGACGCTACCCGGTTGGCGGCGATTCACCGTGCGGCGGCAAGCGGCGCCGATGTGGCGCTGATTTCCCGGGGTGGCTACGGCTTGACTCGAATCCTGGGTGGTGTCCAGTACAAGCAGGTGGCGCGCGCCATCGACAAAGGCATGTTGTTTGTCGGGATCAGTGATTTCACCGCCTTCCAGAGCGCCGTGCTGGCTCGTACCGGTGGCGTGACCTGGGCCGGCCCGGCGCTGGGCGAAGGTTTTGGCATGGCAGCGCCTGCGCAGCCCGACGAGATCATGGCTGCCTGTTTTGATGACTTGCTGAGCGGGCAGGGGGAGGGCGCTGGCTGGCGCCAACTCGCCAACGCCAAAGGCCCTTCGACTGATGCTACAGAATTAATAGCTAATAAGCCAATAAAGACGGGGCCTGGAGCCATATTTGGCATCAAGAAGTCAATGCTGTGGGGTGGTAACCTGACCGTACTCAGTTCCTTGCTGGGCAGCCCCTATTTTCCGCAGGTCAAGCAGGGGCTGTTGTTTCTTGAAGACGTCGCCGAGCACCCCTACCGCATTGAGCGCATGCTGACCCAGTTGCTGCACGCCGGGGTGCTGGGGCAACAACGGGCCATTATTCTCGGTCAGTTCACCGACTTCAAGCTCGTCCCGCATGACCGCGGCTATAAGCTGGCGACGGTGGTGGACTGGTTGCGTAGCCAGCTCAAGATCCCTGTTCTGACCAATTTGCCTTTTGGCCACGTTGCCACCAAGGTGCTGCTGCCGGTGGGTGCCAAGGCCCAGTTGCTGGTGGATGGCCGGGATGCCATGCTGTACTGGGGCTAGTGTGCAGATCGTCAACCCGGAAGGAAAATAGTTCGATGGCCCAGGCCGATCTGGCTATTCTCGGCGCCGGAGCCGCCGGAATGATGGCGGCATTGGCGGCCAACGACCGTGGGCGTCGCGTGGTTTTGATCGACCCCATGGCGAATCAAGCGAACAACTTTGCAATCAGCGGTGGGCTGTTTCCAGCGGCTGGATCCAGGCTGCAGAGGGCCGCGGCCGTCGACGACTCTCCACAGGCCTGGCTGACAGATCTGCGCACCTATGCCGGTGACACCGTCAACGACCGCATCTGTCAAGCCGTGGCTCAGGCTTTGCCGCAGGTCGTGGATTTTTTGCTTGATCGTTGCCAGGCGCCGCTTAGATTCCTGCCCGACATGGTCGCGCCCGGCCATCAGCAACTGCGGTTTCACAGTGTGACGCCGGCATCCGGCGCGTCATTTCACGCCTGGTTTCGCGAGCAGCTGAGACGATCTCCAGCGATCTTATTCACCCGTCAGCTGCCCGTCATTGAGTTCCGGAGCGATCATTTTTTATTGACGCTCGCCGAACCTGGAGGCCAGGCCCAGCGTCAGCTGCAGGTCCCGCAGGTGCTGCTGGCGGGGGGCGGTTTTGCTGCCGACCCAGAGATGGTGGCCGAGTTCATCCCCGACATGGCCGGTGCCCTCAACAACGGCTCCCCGACGCAGGACGGCAGCACAGTGCGCTTGGGTCGAAGTTGGGGCGGGCAGTTGTGGGGCATGGACGGCTACCAAGGCCAGGGCCATACCCATCCCGGCGGCGCAACCCGCCTGGGCATGTCCATTCCAGCTTTGGGTGGCATCATGGTCAACGATGCGGGTCTCCGGTTTGTCCGGGAAGATCTGGGGCCGTCCGCCCTGGCTCCGCATGTCCTGAGACAACACCGGGGCTTGGTTCTGGAGGTATTTGACGGCGCTATTGAAGCGCAGTTAACAAACCATTCTGCGTACCAGCAGGCTGTGGGTGCTGGGCGCGTATTGAGTGCCGACGATGTCAGCGGTCTGGCAGACTTGGCGCGGGTGCCCGCCGATGCGCTGGTCGAGACATTGGCGCAGGTGACGCGCTTCGCGCAGGGCAAGGCTTGTGATCCGCTCGGCCGCGCTGAATTTGCACGGGTCCTGTCCGCGCCTTTAAAGGCGTCTTGGGTGACCGGTGCGCTGTCGCACACCCAAGGCGGTTTGCTCACCGACAGCGACGGGCGGGTGATAGGGCAGGATGGACGTCCGATTCCGGGTCTGTTTGCCGCCGGCGGTGCCGCAGCAGGTCTGTCGGGTCGAGGCGCTGACGGCTATTTGCCAGGCAACGGTCTTGGCCAGGCCTTCGGCTTGGCATGGCAAGTGGCCCAAGCCCTGCGCTGAATCCAGCAAGAGGGGGCCCCGGCCCCGGATCCGCTACTCCGCTTTGGCGCCTGAAATCTCCACAGCCCGCTTGAATTTGATCAGTTCACCGCGTAAAAAGCCAGCGGTGTCCAGCGGGCTTGATCCAATCACGGTGGCACCCTGCGCTTCGAGTTGCTGCCGCACGCCAGGGTCATCGAGCGCCTTTTTGACTTCGGCCGCAATTCGGCTGACTACGCTGGCCGGCGTGGCTGCGGGCGCCATCAGCACTATCCAGGCCGTGGCATCAAAACCCGGAATAAACTCAGACATGGCGGGGACCTCGGGCAATTGAGGCGAACGCTTGATCGAGGTCACTGCCAGCGGCACGATCGCGCCCGCCTTGATCTGCCCGACCAACGAAGGCAGTCCCTCCACGCCGGTCTGCACCTCGCCCGCCATCAGAGCCTGCATTGCGGGTGCGCCACCGCGGTAACCGACGTGAATCATCGTGATCCCTGCATCGGCCTTGATCAACTCCATGACCAGGTGGGACGTCGTGCCCGGACCGGACGAGGCATGAGCAATTTTATCTGGCTGGGCCTTGGCGGCTTTGAGCAGATCAGGGATGGACTTGATGTTTTGCTTGGGACTGGTCACAACCACTTGTGGAAATGACACCAGCTGAGACACGGGTAAAAAATCTTTTTGGACGTCATAAGGCAGTTTGGCAAAGAGCCATGGGTTGATGGCCATGGTGCCGGGTGAGCCCAGGAGCAGTGTGTGCCCGTCAGGGCGTGCTCGCGCTGCAAAGTCGGTTCCAATGTTGCCGCTGGCGCCGGTCTTGTTGTCAACGTTCATGCCTTGGCTGGTATTGGCCGCCACTTTTGCCGCGATGATTCGCGCCACCACGTCCACCGCTGATCCCGCCGCAAAAGGGTTCACCCAAGTGACAGGGCGTGCCGGCCAATCGGCGGTTTGCGCGCGGCTTGTGGTGGCTGCTACAAGCAGGCCAATGAACGCGAACAGAGTTACAGCGAACCGGGTTAAGCCCGATTGGTGGGTGGCACGGGAGGTTGTCATACAGATGTCCTGTTCGATGGGTGGGTACGTCTTCTTCGTGAAGTGATCTTAATTGATGTGGCCGAGTAGCCTGAGGAAATCAATACATCGATATTTGTTAACATAATATACATCGTATAAAATAAATGATGGCTGTCGCAAGCGTCTTACCAGACTCCCTTAGTCTGCCGCCCGCGGATAAAAGCGCTGATGATGCCCGCCGACTCCAATTTGTTGTTGCCCTGGGCAAAGTCAAAGGCGTTCAACCCAAGGCTGTTTTTCAAGGCTGGGTCAGCGTCGGCTTCCAGCAATAGCTTGACCGCCGACACCGTACCGTAATGAGCCGCCATCATCAGTGGCGTGGTGCCGTTGGGCGACGCCGCGTCAATGTAGGCATGCTCTTCCAACAGCAAATTCATCACCGCCAAGTGGCCTTTGGTGGCAGCATAGTGCAAAGGCGTCCAGCCGGGCTTATTGACATCAGCGCCCAACTGGATCAGTGTTTGGCATTCGGCCAGCAAGCCATGCAATGCCGCCAGCATCAGGGGGCTTTCATCCTGCACTGATCGCGACTCAGCCGCAACCTTTGGCCAAGCCATCAAGGCGTGCGCCACTTTGAGGTGGGGCTCCCGAAATGCCAGCAAAAGCCCATGCTCGCCCGCCGGATTGACGGCATTGACGTCAAAGCCACGCTGCAGCAACTGGGTCACTGCCGCACCATTGTTCTCCTTAATGGCCTTAAAAAAATCTTCATAGGAACCAGCGTAAACTGAAGAATATCCAATAAAAACAAGCAGATATAAAATTTTCTTCATGTGAAATATAGGTATAAACACTAACGAAAAATCAAGAGATAACGCCTTTGAACAGGGTCTCAAAGTTACGACTGGTGTGCTCGGCAATCAGCGCCACCGGGCATTGCCGCACGCTGGCAATTTGTGCTGCCACAAAGGGCACATAGGACGGGTTGTTGGTCTTGCCGCGGTAGGGCACCGGCGCCAAGTAGGGGCTGTCTGTCTCAATCAGCATGCGGTCCAGCGGAACAAAAGCGGCTACATCACGCAAATCTTGCGCGTTTTTGAAGGTCAGGATGCCTGAGAACGAAATGTAAAACCCCAGGTCTAGTGCGGCACGGGCTACATCAGCGGTCTCGGTGAAGCAGTGAAACACGCCGCCGGCACTGCCAGTCGACCCGTCTTCTCCAGCGGCCCGCAGCAGCGCCAAGGTGTCAACGGATGCACTGCGGGTATGGATCACCAAGGGCTTGTCCAATTGCCGGGCAGCAGCGATGTGCACTTCAAAACGCTCTCGCTGCCAGGCCATGTTGGCCACGCTGCGTCCATTGAGCCGGAAATAGTCAAGCCCGGTTTCCCCGATGGCTACGACGCGTGGCAGTGCGCCCAGGCGCAGCAGATCGGCCAAAGTGGGTTCTGCCACACCTTCGTTATCTGGGTGAACACCGGCGGTAGCCCAGAAATTGTCAAAGCCAAGCGCCAGAGCGTGCACTTCAGCAAACTCCTCCAGTGTGGTGCAGATGCACAAGGCGCGGTCCACCTGGGCCTCGGCCATCGCCAAGCGGATGGCCGGCAGTTGCGCCTGCAGTTGGGGAAAACTCAAATGACAGTGGGAATCGGTGAACATGGGCAGGGTCGAATCAGGCGCGGGTATTGAGCGCAATACGGGCCTGGCTCACCAGGGCTTCAAGCATCAGGCCCGCGTTGTAGGGATGCTCCACAGTGCGGCTGGTGGCGGTCAACGCGCGGCTCCAGTCGCTCAGGGCCTGCAGGGACCCGGCTTTGGGCAACTGCGCCGGCTCAAAGAAGCGCGGGCTGGCACCGGTGAGCAAGGCCAGCTTGTCGTGGCACAGCTTGTGCAACGCATCGACCACCTGCGCCGGCGACCAGTCCTTGAAAACTGCCAGCTCACCCCGCGCCACGGCCGCAGGCAGGGCCTGCCAGACCGCCGCATCACGGCCCGACTGAAAAAACTCCAAAGCGTCCTGGGGCCGCCCGCCAGCTGCGCGCAACAAAATTCCGGCTTGAGCCGACGGAACGCCCTGCCCTTGCAGCCAGGCCAGCGCCTGCTCGGCCAATGGCCACGACATCCCATGCCACAAGCACCGGCTGCGCACTGTGGGCAGCAACTGGTGCGCCGCCTCACTGGCCAGCACAAATTTCAGGTCGCCAGACGGCTCCTCCAGAGTCTTGAGCAGCCCGTTGGCGGTGACATGGTTCATGCGCTCAGCCGGGTACACCAGCACCACCTTGCCACGTCCGCGCGCACTGGTGCGTTGACTGAACTCAATCGCGTCGCGCATGGCCTCAGCCTTGATCTCCTTGCTGGGCTTGCGCTTGGCGCTATCCAGTTCAGCCTGGACCTTTTCGCCCAGCGGCCAGCCCAGTGTCAGCATCAGGGTCTCCGGCATCAGCACACACAGGTCAGCGTGGGTGCGGACCGCCACAGCATGGCAGCTGCCACACAGGCCACAAGCCCCCTCCCCGCTGGGCCGCTCACACAGCCAGGCGCTGGTCAAAGCCAGTGCCAGATCATATTGACCCAAGCCCGACGGCCCAGCCAGCAGCCAGGCGTGCCCACGCTGGGTGAGCAGCTGGCTGACCTGCGCGGCAATCCAGGGTGGCGTCGCGCTCATGGCAACCAGCCTCGTGCTTGCACCGCCTGCTGCACTGCCAGCCAAACCAACTCTCGGGGCTGGTTCGCGTCTATCCGGGCAAATCGCTCCGGGTCGGCCTGTTGGCGCTGGCCATAGCCGGCTGCAACCCTTCGAAAAAACTCGAGCGGTTGGGCCTCGAAGCGATCGGGCAAGCGCGCATCGGCCAGCCGTACCGCCGCTATCTCAGGTGCCAGGTCAAACCACACGGTCAGATCGGGTTGGCGAATCAAATTGGCCTGTAGCCCTTGTCGCGCCTGCACTTGTTGCTCTAAATATGAGAGCATCTCGAGATCAAAGCCGCGCCCGCCACCTTGGTAAGCAAAGGTCGCATCAGTGAAACGGTCGCACAGCACCACATCGCCGCGCGCCAGTGCCGGCTCAATACAAGTTTGCAGGTGGTCGCGTCGGGCCGCAAAAACCAGCAGCGCCTCGGTCATGGCGTCCATTGGGTCGTGCAAGAGCAGCAGGCGCACTTTCTCTGCCAGTGGCGTGCCGCCGGGTTCGCGGGTTAGTGTGAGTGTGCGGCCCTGGGCCCGCAGGGCCAGCGCCAAGGCCTCGATATGAGTCGATTTGCCGGCCCCATCGATGCCCTCAAAACTGATCAAGATGCCCGTCTTGTCTGTCGTCGCTGTAGCCATCCGGTCACTGTCCCCGCTGGTATTTATTCACTGCCCGATTGTGCTCTTCCAGGCTAGTGCTGAAGGCGCTGGTGCCGTCACCGCGCGCAACAAAATACAGGGCCTGCGTACTGGCCGGCTGCACTGCCGCCTGCAAGGAGCCCCAGCCCGGCATGGCAATCGGCGTGGGCGGCAGGCCGCGGCGGGTGTAGGTGTTCCAGGGGGTGTCGGTCTGCAGGTCGCGACGGCGCAAATTGCCGTCAAAGGCTTCACCCAGGCCGTAAATCACGGTGGGGTCGGTTTGCAACGGCATGCCAATGCGCAGCCGATTGACGAACACACCGCTGATCATCGGCCGGTCGCTGCTCCGGCCGGTTTCCTTTTCAATGATGCTGGCCAGCACCAGCAACTCCTGCGGCGTACGCAGCGGTGAGTCCGGCTGACGACGCTCCCAGGCGGCAGCCAGTTTGCGGTCCATGGCGTGCAGGGCACGCTTGAGCAGCGCTAAATCGCTGGTGCCGCGGCCGTAACTGTAGGTGTCCGGGTAAAAACGGCCCTCTGCAGGCACCCCGGTCACGCCTAAGGCTTCCATGATCTTTTCGGGCGCCAGCCCTTGCGTGTCGGGCCTGAGTAGCTCTTCTTTTTGTAGCGCCGCTCTCACCTGGCGGAAGGTCCAACCCTCCACCAAGGTCACGGTGCGCAGAGACTCCTCACCACGCACCAGTTTGCGCAACAGGCTGCGAGGCGTGCTGCCAGGCTCGATCTCATAATTGCCGGCGCGGATCTGGCGCGACTGCCCTGACAAGCGGAACCAGCCATACAAAAGCAGCGGGTTGACTTTGGCACCTGCCTCTTGCACCGCCAGCGCCACACCGCGCGGCGGGGTGCCGGGGTCGACCGCCAGCTCCAGCGCCTGAGCGCCGGGTTGCAGGTCGTGGTTCAGCCACCACAGCACCGAGCCACCCATCAGGGCGGCCAGTACGCACATTAGGCCCAGCAAAGTTAAAAATCGACGCACAGCCCTGAAGCCCCAGCAGTCACAAGTCAAGCATGATAATTCAGCCCATGAACACCCCCACCCTACAAGGCGTCGCCCCCCTGCCCCAACTTGGCGTGATCCGGGCCGAGGGTCTGGACGCCGCCAGCTTTCTCCATGGCCAATTGACGCAAGATACGGCGCTGCTTGGTCAAACCGAGGCACGATTGGCGGCATTTTGCTCAGCCAAGGGCCGGATGCAGGCCAGTTTTGTGGTCTTCAAACGCAGCCCGACTGAGGTGCTGCTGGTCTGCCCGCAAGACATTCTGGCGCCCACCCTGAAGCGTCTGTCGATGTTCGTGATGCGTGCCAAGGCCAAACTGAGCGATGCCAGCGCTGATTTTTCGGTCATCGGCCTGGCTGGAATCGCTATGGATTCAGTAGCAGAAAAAGACCATCCCGTATGGGCTAAGCTCGATGTAGACGCTGCGAATCTGGTGGTGCTGTACCCGGCTGATGGCGTAAGGCGGGGCCTTTGGGTTGCGCCGGTGGGCACAGCGGCGCCGGTGGGCGAGGCGCTGCATCTGGCGGTTTGGGCCTGGGGCGAGGTGCGCAGCGGTATTGCCACGATCAGTCCGCCAATTGTGGACGCCTTCGTGCCGCAGATGCTCAATTACGAGTCGGTCGGTGGTGTCAACTTCAAAAAAGGCTGTTACCCGGGTCAGGAGGTGGTAGCCCGCAGCCAGTTTCGCGGCACGCTCAAACGGCGGGCTTTTTTGGCCCACGCTGATGCTGAGCTCAAAGCTGGCGACGAGATTTTCCAGGCCAGCGAGCCTGATCAGCCCTGCGGCACGGTGGCGCAGGCTGCGGCCGTGCCTCAGGGTGTGGGAAGCGGTTGGGACGCTATTGTTTCGCTGCAACTCAGCGCCGTTGAAGCTGGTGGCCTGCACTTGCGCAGCGCCACGGGACCCGCCCTGACCCTGAGCCTGGCGCCCTATCCGCTATTGGCAGACATTTAGGCGTAAGGCGATGGATCCCCGCCGCTGCCTGCCCCAGGCGTGATCGGAGGCGGGGATGACGCGGAGCCCGTCATGCCCGACGTGATCGGGCATCCATGGATCCCCGCGTGCGCGAGGATGACGGCGGAGGCGCGAGGATGACGGCGGAGGCGCGAAGATGACGGCGGAGGCGCGGGGGTGACGTTGCCTCTCGTCATTCCCGCGCAGGCGGGAATCCAGGAAGTCATGGATCCCCGGTCGTGGCCGGGAACGACGGACCCAAAACGAGAAGACGGTTACAGCTTGTGGCGCAGCGCGGTGTAGACCACGCCCGCCGTCTGAAACGGCTCACCGATTGCCTCAAAGCCATGGCGCTCAAAAAAACCACGGCTGCCGCGAGTGGCGTGCGCCTGCAGCGTGTGGTCGCCCCGACTGCTGCCTGCCTTGATCAGTGCCATCAAGGTGGCACGGCCATAGTTTGAGCCGCGCAACACCCGCCGCACACCCAGCCGATCGATCGTCGCAATGCCATCCACAGCCGGCAGCAACCGGCCGCAGGCCACCGGCAGGCCGAGCCGATTGCGCAGCAGCACGTGCAGGGCCGTTGCGTCGCCTGGGTCTTCGGCCTCGGCCAAACCTGCCTCCTGCCGCAGCATCAGCAACTCCGCGGCCAGCTCCGGCCAGGCGCCTATCTCAGTGCGGGTCATTGGCTCGCAGGCCTCATAGCCCAGCATGATCTCGCGCAAACGATGGGGCACCGGCACCGACACCTGGGCAACAGGGTCAGCAAACACATAGACCAGTTCGCTGCTGATCAGCAACTGCTCGTCCCGGAAGATAGCGCCTACAAAGCCCATGGAAGACGTACCGATTCGCGCGCATTTCATGCCCACCTCAAGCTGGTCGTCCAGCCGGGCCGAGGCATGAAACTCCACCGTGGCCTTGCGGACAAAGGGCTCACCCCCCAGGCCAGGCATGCTGGCCTCGTAGGGAATGGCCATGGCGCGCCAGTAATCGGTGATAGCGATGTCAAAGTAGGTGAGGTAGTGGGCGTTGAACACCACTTTTTGCTGGTCTACTTCAGACCAGCGGACTCGCAGCGGGTTGATAAAGCGAAAGTCTTCGCGGCGCGGTGTCGTCATGGCTGGGTAGTGCCTCGGCCACGCGGGCCGGGTGCTTGTTGTTACAGTTGAGTTTTCAGATCGTACACCGCAACACCATGGCCTTCATCAACTACATCACCCAGATCCAGTTCGACTTTGGCGCACTATCCTTGCTCAAGCAAGAGTGCGAACGCGTCGGCATCAGCCGCCCGCTAGTCGTCACAGACGCCGGTGTCAAGGCCGCCGGCCTGTTGCAGCGCGCGCTCGACGTGCTGCCGGGCTGGCCGGTTACGGTGTTTGACCAGACCCCTTCCAACCCGACCGAGGCCGCTGTGCGCGCTGCTGCTGCGGTGTACCGTGCCCAGCGCTGTGATGGCCTGATCGCGCTCGGTGGCGGCAGCGCCATCGACTGTGCCAAGGGCGTGGCCATCGCCGCCACGCACGAGGGGCCGCTCACCCATTACGCCACCATCGAAGGCGGCTCGGCCCGCATCAGCGAGCGGGTGGCGCCCATCATTGCCGTGCCCACAACCAGCGGTAC
>CAXNFT010000025.1:0-16956 GCA_964201255.1 Rhodoferax sp. | reverse complement strand
CCATTTTGTGACGCCGCTGCACCAGGCCAGCCAGCGCGACGTGCTGGCGCGCATGCTCGATGACAAGGTCCATTGCATGGCGGTCGCCAAACAATACGGCCAGGCTTACTGGGATGGCGAGCGCCGCTATGGTTACGGTGGCTATGCCTATATTCCTGGCCGTTGGCGGCCCGTGGCTCAGGCGCTGATTGACACCTACCAGTTGGGCCCGGGCTCTACGGTGTTGGACGTTGGCTGCGGCAAGGGCTATTTGCTGCACGAGATGCTGCTGCTCGAGCCCGGGCTGGTCATCCACGGCTTGGATGTCTCGGCCTGGGGCATTGGCTGCGCCACAGACCTGGTCAAGCCCCACCTGCAGCTTCACTCGGCCCAAGCACCGTACCCCTATGACGACCAGTCGTTCGACCTGGTGATATCGCTGGGCACCCTGCACAACCTGCGCCTGCCCGATCTGCAGCGCGCGCTGTCCGAGATTGAGCGGGTAGGGCGGCAAGCCTACGTGATGCTGGAAAGCTACCGAAACGACCAGGAACTGTTCAACCTGCAGTGTTGGGCCTTAACCTGCGAGTCATTTTTTGATGCCGACACCTGGGTCTGGCTGTACCGGCACTTTGGCTACAGCAAGGACTATGAATTCATCTACTTTTAAGCGGCGACAGGCCAAACTGGGAAACCCGATCCGATGAACAACTTTCTCAAGTTCTATGGTGAAAACCAGATCTCGCCAGTCGATCAAAAACTGCATGATCTGAGCCGGCACTTCGGCCAACGTGCGTCTCTTTACCGTAGCCTGGGTCTTGGGCCCTTGGCTTTCAGGGATCGTGATGTCCTGGAAGTAGCCCCTGGCTCTGGCCATAACGCCATCGTCACCGCCTCTATGGGCTCGCGGTCCTTCGACTTGGTGGAGCCGAATCCGGCAGGCTTTAAAAAAATGGTGGCCTTGTTTGCAGAGCAGGGCGGCGCGCATGATCATGTGCGGTTCTTTAACCAAAGCTTGGAAGACTACGCGGGCACTGCCATGTATGACGTGGTGCTGTGTGAGGGTCTTCTGCCCGGGCTGGACACTCAGGACGAATTTTTGCGCCTCCTGGCCCGTCGGGTCAGGCCGAGCGGTGTTCTGGTGGTGACCTGCGCTGATGCCGTTTCGGTTTTTTTTGAAACGCTCCGACGTTACCTCGCCAGGTTGCTCTTGGCCGGCAATGGTGTCGAACTTGTCAGTGCCGCGGGTCGGGCCCAGGCTGTACTTTTACTGTCTGACGCATTTGCGCCGCACCTTGGCACGCTAACAGGCATGTCGCGCCGCGTGGACCACTGGGTCTGGGACAACCTGCTTAATCCGGCCGCCACCAGTATGGCCAGCAACTGTGAATTTTCGATGCTCAAGTGCCTCGATCAACTTGGCGGCGACTTTTACTACTACGGCTCCAGCCCGGTCTTCCTTGCGGACTGGTCCTGGTACAAGGCTGCACCGCTTGACACCACAGTTTTCAATCAGTGCTATCGCCAGTCCTACCTGGACCAGCGCCACAATCTGTTGCATACCCATGAAACCGGGACTGTCGCCGCGCAACAGGTGGAGCTTCTTTATCGCCACTGCAAGGCGTTCTCCACCATGCTGGCGTCTAGAAGCAGCGAGCAATGGGCCCTGATCAAGCCAGAACAAGTGCTGCTCGATCTTTTGCCGGTGCGGCACGCTCTGGCGATCCTGGAGCCCACCGACCTAGACCTGTCAAAATCCGCACTGACGGAATACTTGCTGCTGCTGCAGGCGGGCCTTAGCCCTGCGCCAGATGCGGTCGCCAAAATGGGGCCATTTGCCAGCGCTTTTGGCCGCGGGCAGCAGTACGTCAGCATGATGAGGGCTTGAGGCGTGGCGCACCCGGTGAGATGCCATCTGTGTGGCGGGCCCTTGAGGCCACTCCCCAGCGCCGCGCTGCTGGGTCAGGTCACCTCGGATTGCCGGGCTTGGCCCGTTGCCCCTGTGCTAGTCGTCTGCCAAAGCTGTGGCGCCGTTCAAAAGGCGATCACCGATGACTGGCGCAACCAAGCCGAGCAGATCTATGCTGGCTATGCGATGTACGGCCAGGCGGGCGGTGCCGAGCAGCTCAGCTTTGACCAAGGGGCCGGTGCCGGCATGGCGCGGTCCGGCCGAATCGCCACTTGGCTGGATCAAGTTGGTGTTTTGCCAACGCATGGCTTTTTGCTGGATATCGGCTGCGGCAATGGCGCGTTCATGCGGGCCTTCGGCGCCCGCCAGCCTGCTTGGACCATGACGGGTTGCGAGCTCGACGATCGAAATCAATTGGCGGTCGAGGCTATTCCTGGCGTGGCAAAGCTCCACGTCGGGCCGCTGGCGGCCTTGAGTCAGCAATTTGATCTGGTGGTGTTGGTGCATGCGCTGGAGCACATGGTAGGCCCGGTTGCTTTCCTGACCTCGATTCGACCAGCCATGGGCCCTGGCGCATCGCTGCTGATCCAGGTGCCTGATTTGATACGGTCCCCGTTTGACCTGCTGATTGCGGACCACTGCACGCATTTCACTCCAAAGACCTTGGTGGACGTGGTGACCCGGGCCGGTTTTATGGTGGAGCGCCTGGCGGACGATTGTGTCGACAAGGAGTTGACGCTCTTGTGCCGCGTGCCGTTGGAATCCACAGCTGCTGGGCCTGCCCCGTTTTCGGCATGTGGCCCCACGGCGGCACAAGCGCATTTGGCTTGGCTGGGGGATGTGGCGCAGCAGGCACAAGCCCTGTCGGGCCGTATCGCGGTTTTTGGCTCCAGCATTGCAGCTACCTGGCTGGCATCACTGCTGGGCGACCGTCTGGAATGCTTTGTCGACGAAGACCCTGGCCGCGTTGGGCGGAGCCATTTGGGACGGCCCATTCTTCGCCCCGACCAGATGCCCTTGAGCCTGCCGGTTTTGGTGCCACTGCGACCAGAATTGGCCCGGTCAGTCACTGCGCGGCTCTCGGCGACAGGGCTTGGTTTTGTAGCGCCGCCAGCGGTCCGATGACGCGCAGCAGCAGCCCGCGCCCTGGCCAGCAGGCCCGACCCATGCTGGTTGTCGGCGGTGACGGTACGCTGGGCCAGGCTTTGGTGGCTGCTGGAGGCACTGGGCCCGTTGCGATTTGGCACACCACCCGGCGCGGGGGTGATGTCGGTCAAAATAGGTTCCAGCTCGACTTGGCTGACCCCGAAGTGCAATGGCGCCTGCCACAACAGCAGTTCTCTACAGTTTTCCTGTGTGCCGGTGTGACCTCGATCCAGACCTGCGAAGCCCACCCAGAGCTGACCCGGCGCGTCAACGTATCGCAGCCCTTGCTACTGGCCCAGCGGCTTTGGGACCAGGGCGCCTTTGTGGTCTGCCTCTCCAGCAGCACGGTGTTTGATGGAAAGACACCGTTTGCCAAACCTACCGACGTTACAGAACCGCTCAGTGAGTATGGCCGGCAAAAGCTGGCCTTGGAACGCGGGCTTCTGGCGCTGGGGGAACGCGTGGCGATCATTCGGCTGAGTAAGGTGATCGCACCCAATAACGCCCTTTTTTCGGGCTGGCGTAATGACCTAATGACCGGGCAGGTGATTCGGCCCTTTTCAGACATGGCGGTGGCGCCTGTGTCGCTGGCCTTTGCGGTAGTCGCTGTGCACCACATCGCGCGGGTTCGTGATGCCGGCTTGCACCACATTTCGGCCGCAGCCGATGCCAGTTATGCCGATCTGGCGAATCATATGGCGGCTGTATTGCAGGCTCCCGCTGCGCTTGTGTGCCCCCGAAGCGTCGCCGGCACCCATGTCGGCTTCTGGCCTAAGTTTGCGGCGCTTGACTGTAGCGCGCTGGCTCGGCTGGGTTTTGTAGCGCCACCCGCCTTCAAAGCGGTCGATCAGTTCATGATGGACGCCTCGGACACCTGAGCCATCGTTGAAACGGGGGGTATTTCCCCGTTTATTTGGCCTTTATTTTTGGCTGAGGACTCAGATACTTGATGCCAAGGGGCCGCATGGGCGCGCCTAGTTCCGAGGCAAATATGTCTGATAACTTTCGCATCGACAGTCACAAGCTGATTTTCCACCCCGAGCGGGTCAGCCAGTACCTCGCCGTGGGCGACGACTGGGGCCGGGCGCAATCGGTCTACCCAATTTACGTCGAAATTTCACCCCTGGGCGCCTGCAATCACCGCTGCACATTCTGTGCAGTGGACTACATCGGCTACAACAGCGACCGGCTTGAACTGAGTATGCTGAAGACCCGGTTGGCCGAGATGGGGCGCCTGGGCGTCAAAAGCGTGATGTACGCCGGCGAAGGTGAGCCCCTATTGCACAAAGACATCAATGAAATGGTGCGGGCCACCAAAGACGCCGGCATTGACGTGGCCTTCACCACCAACGCCACGGCCATGACCGACCGCTTTATTGAAGAGTCGCTGCCACTCACCTCCTGGATCAAGGTGTCGCTCAATGCCGGCACCGCGGCCAGCTACGCCAAAATCCACCGCACCAAAGAGCGCGACTTTGACCGTGTCATCAGCAACCTCAAACGCGCTGTCAAAGCGCGGCGCGAGCGGGGCCTGCAGTGCAACATCGGTGTTCAGTCCCTGTTGCTGCCAGAAAATGCCAACGAGATGGAAACCCTGGCCCAAATCTGCCGGGACGAGATTGGCCTGGATTACCTGGTGGTCAAGCCCTATTCGCAGCACAAGTTCAGCGAAACCCGCCTGTACGAAAAGCTCAACTACGGCTCCTACCTGGACCGCGCCGAGGCGCTGGAGAAGTTCAACACACCCGATTTCAACGTGGTTTTTCGCGCCAACACCATGAAAAAGCACATGGAGGACGAGGGCCAGCGCTACCAAAAGTGTGGTGCCACGCCGTTCTTTTGGGCTTATGTGATGGCCAACGGTGCGGTCTACGGTTGCAGCGCTTACCTGTTGGACCAGCGTTTTGACTACGGCAACCTCAACGAGCAGTCGTTTGAGGAGATTTGGCAGGGCGAGAAGCGCCGTGCCAATTTTGGCTATGTCAAGAATGAGATGGACATCAGCGAGTGCCGCAAAAACTGCCGCATGGACGAGGTCAACCGCTACCTCAGCGACTTGACCGACAACCGCGTCGCCCACAAAAACTTCATTTAAGGCCCAATCCGTGAAAACTCTGGTGACCGGCGGCGCCGGCTTCATTGGCTCCCACCTGTGTGAACTGCTGGTAGCCCAAGGCCATGAAGTGCTGGCCCTGGACAACCTGGTGTCGGGCCGGCTGCAGAACCTCAAAACCATCGCCGGCCAGCCCGGTGTGCGATTTGTGCAGGCAGACATTTGCGACAGCGCGGCCATTGCCCCCCTGTTTGAGGGCGTTGACTGGGTATTTCACCTGGCTGGCCTGGCCGATATCGTGCCATCTATCGAGCAGCCGGCTCAGTACTTCAACACCAATGTCACCGGCACCCTCAATGTGCTGGAGGCAGCCCGCCGCTGCGGTGCCAAGCGGCTGGTGTATGCGGCTTCCTCGTCCAGCTACGGGGTGCCCGAGGTGTATCCCACACCCGAAACCGCCCCCATCAAGCCGCTTTACCCCTACGCGCTCACCAAACACATGGGCGAAGAGCTGGTGCTGCATTGGGCGCGGGTGTACCAAATGCCGGCCATGTCGCTGCGGCTCTTCAATGTGTACGGCACCCGCTCGCGCACCAGTGGAGCCTATGGCGCCGTGTTTGGCGTGTTTTTGGCGCAAAAACTGCACGGCCAACCCTTTACCGTGGTGGGCGACGGCCGGCAGACCCGAGACTTTACTTATGTCACCGATGTGGCCCGAGCCTTTTTGGCTGCGGCTGAATCGTCGCTTGCAGGCCTGGCCCTCAACGTCGGCAGCGGTGACCACTACAGCGTGAACCGCCTGGTTGACTTGCTGGGCGGCGACGTGGTGCACATTCCTCGCCGCCCAGGCGAGCCCGATTGCACCTTTGCTGACGTCAGTCAGATCCGGCGTTTGCTGGGCTGGCAGGCGCAGGTGCCGCTGGAGCGCGGCGTGCAAACCCTGCTGGACAACATCGATGCCTGGCGTGAAGCCCCGGTCTGGGACCAGGCCAGCATTGACCAGGCTACCGCCACTTGGTTTCGTCATCTCAAAGAGGAGAGCACACATGTCGCATGAACTAAAGGAATCCTCGCTGGCCGCCCGCAGCCGGCAATTGGCTGACCTGGTAAGCAATTGCCAGATCACGCCCATGAACGGGGTGCAGCTGGAAGCTGAGGCCGGCATCAGCCAAATGCTCAGCGTGCTGGAACGCGCCCGCAGCAACCGCGCCAGTGTCTATGTGATCGGTAACGGCGGTAGCGCCGCTGTGGCCGGGCATTTGGTCAATGACCTGGTTAAGGTAGGCCATGTTCGCGCTTTTACCCTGCACGACTCGTCGCTGCTTACCTGCCTGGCCAATGATTACGGCTGGGACAATGCCTACGCCCAGGCACTGACCCAAATGGCGTTGCCTGGTGACGTGCTGATCGCCATCAGCAGCTCTGGCCGTTCCATGAACATCCGAAACGCCGCGGCCCAGCTTTGGGGCAAGGGCGGTACGGTGATTACCCTGAGCGGTTTTGCTGCCGACAACCCGCTGCGCGCCTTGGGCGACTTGAATGTTTGGATGGACTCCACCGACTACGGCATGGTCGAGGTCGGTCACCAGTTCATCCTCCACCATCTCTCGGACCTCTTGGCCCCTACTGTTTAAGGAACTTCCCATGAGTGCCCAAAAAATCACCAGTGTCGAGAATCTGGCCCAGCGTTCAAGGCAGTGGCGTGCTGAGGGTCGGCGTGTGGTCCTGTGCCACGGCACCTTTGACTTGATGCACACTGGTCACATTCGTTACCTGCAGCGCGCCCGCAAGGAGGGCGACGTGTTGGTGGTGACCGTTACTGGCGATGACTTTGTCAACAAGGGCCCCGGCCGGCCGGTGTTCAGCGAACGGCTGCGCGCTGAAAACCTGGCTGCCCTGGCTTGCGTGGACCAAGTTGCCATCAACCCCGCTGTGTCAGCCGTAGAGCTTTTGCACCAGGTGCAACCCAGCGTCTACTGCAAAGGCAGCGAGTACCGCAAGGCCAGCGATGATGTCACCGGCAACATCCAGCTGGAGCAAGACGCCGTCGAGGCGCATGGTGGCGCCCTGATGTTCACCGACGAGCTCACCTTCAGCTCCAGCAACCTGCTCAACGAGCACTTTGACGTGTTCCCGCCTGAAACCCGCGCCTTCCTTAACGGCTTCAAACAACGCTGGCAAGAGAAAGACGTGCACCGCATGATTGCCTCTCTGGCCGACCTCAAGGTGTTGGTGGTGGGCGACGCGATCATCGACCAGTACCACTACACCTCGCCGCTAGGCCAGGCCGGTAAGGGGAACTTCATGGCCGTCAGCTATGAATCAGAGGAACAATTTGCCGGCGGTTCGCTGGCTGTCGCCAACCACGTGGCCGGTTTTGCGCGTGACGTCACCCTGGTGACCGGGTTGGGTGCGCTGGACAGCCATGAGGCCTTTATCCGCGAGAAGCTGCTGCCCAACGTCAAGCCCCATTTTTTCACCTTCCCCGATGCGCCTACCGTTACCAAGCGCCGCTTTGTCGATGCCGACCTGAATAAATTGTTCGAGGTTTACTTCTTTAAAGAAAATGCGGTGCGCGGCGAGGTGGAAGACCGGTTATGTGACTGGCTTTCCGACCATCTGCAGGATTTTGACGCCGTGGTCGTCCCTGATTTTGGCAATGGGTTTATCACCACACGCATGGTGGAACAGCTCGCCACCAAGGCCAAATTTTTAGCCGTTAACACCCAGATCAACAGCGGCAACCGGGGCTATCACGTCATCCATCGCTACCCGCGGGCTGATTTCATTTCGCTGAATGAACCTGAGTTGCGCCTGGCGACGCACAACCGTCATGATCCTCTGGAAGAGGTGATCGAGTCGGTCTGTGGCCGTATGGGCAGCCAGGCGGTTGCGATCACCCGCGGCACCAAAGGCGTTTTGGTGCACGACTGCGTCACCCATGATTTTCACCCCGTGCCGGCGCTGTCCACCAAGGTGGTCGACCGAGTAGGCGCTGGGGATGCTTTTTTATCGCTGGCGGCATTGTGTGCGGCGAGGGGCCTCCCCGCTGAGGTGACCGGATTCGTGGGCAGCGTCGCTGCAGCCCTGGACGTACAGGTGGTTGGTAACCGTGAATCCATCGGGCCAGTGCCCTTGGCCAAGTACATCTCTACCCTGCTCAAGTGAGACTGAAGGCAATGACTGTCCAAAAGACTGGCCGTAACGAACCATGCCCCTGCGGCAGCCAGAAAAAATTCAAAAATTGCTGCCAGAGGTTGGCCGCCGAGCAGACCAAGCAGCGCGCCAGTGCTGACCTTGAGGTGCTGATGGACGCGGCCAAGGTCTTGCATACGGCGGGTGAACTGACTCATGCCAAGGCCATGTACCAAGAGGTGCTGGATGCCGATGCCCAGCACCCTGAAGCCCTGCACATGATGGCACTCACCTTGGGGCAGTTGGGCGACCCGGTAGCCGCTGCCGACATGCTGGCGCGGGCTTTGGCTTTGCAACCCACGGCGGAAATGCATTACAACCTGGGCTGCATGCAGCAGGAGACCCAAAACTACCAAGAGGCTGCAAAAAGTTACCACAAGGCCGTTGAATTGAAGCCCGGCTATGCGCTGGCTTGGGGCAATTTGGGGGCGGCTTTTCAACAACTTGGGTTTGGCGATGCGTCAATGGAGTGCTTTAAGAAGGCGCGGGAGATACAACCCGATCTGGTTTCTGCGCACAACAACTTGGGACTGGCCTTTAGTGCGTTGGGTAATAGCGACAAAGCGCTGGACAGTTTCAGGAGCGCACTGGCGCTTGACCCCGATGACTACTTGTCTGAATTTGGCATTGCGCAGTCTAAGATGGCCCTGCGCTCTTTTGGCAATGACGGGGATGATCCGATCAGCCTTATTCGCAAGTCACTGGTCAAAAAACCAAGTTACTACAACGCCCACGCCAACCTGATCTATGTGATGGATATGGATGCCCGCTTTGACACAGCGGCGCTCCAGGCCGAGCGGCGAGTTTTTGACGAGCGGCATTGCGCCCCGCTGGCGCTCAAGCAAAAACCCCACGCCAATGCACCGGCCCACCAGCGTCGGCTCAAGGTCGGCTACGTCTCTGCCGACTACAAGGAGCATTCGGCCTCTAAAGGGTTTGGCGGCATGCTCACACACTTCGATGCCACCAATTTTGAAGTCTTTGCTTACTACAACGGGCTGCAATACGACGCCATCACTGAGTTGTTCAAGAGCAAGGTTGACCACTGGCACCCGATTGTCGACTTGTCCGATGACCAACTGGTCGACTTGATTCGAAGTCACCAGATTGATATCCTGGTAGACCTGTCTGCCTTCTCTAACGGGGGGCGTCTGCAGGTTTTTGCCCAGCGACCCGCCCCAATACAGATCACCGCGTGGGGTTATGCGGCCAGTACAGGCATGAAGGCGATGGACGTCTTTTTTGCTGATCCTGTCGTGGTACCCGCAGAAGAAAAGCACCTGTTTACCGAACAGGTGTACGACTTGCCGAGCGTCATCCCTTATTTCAATCCAAAGACTTTCCCCGACGTGGGGCCGCTGCCGGCCTTAAGTGGCAGTTGCCCGGGCATCACCTTTGGCGCGTTTAATCGGCTCGCCAAAGTCTCGGATACGGTACTGGCCACCTGGGCCGAGATTCTTCGCGTGGTGCCTTCCAGCCAACTCGTGATCAAGGCGGGTGACCTCAACAGTGACGCTGCACGGCAGCAGGTCTTGTCAAGCTTCGAGGCGCAGGGTGTCGCGGCCGATCGCATCAAGCTGATTGGCCCGTCCGATTGGTTAAGCCATACGGCAGCCTACAACCAGATTGACATTTGCCTTGACCCCTTTCCGCTTGGTGGCGGGATTACCACTTTGGAGGGGCTGCGCATGGGTGTGCCCGTTGTCGCGATGCACTGGCCCACCATTGCCGGCCGTTTGTCGTCGTCGATTCTGACAACGCTGGGCATGACCGACTGGATTGCCGGCAACCGCGCAGACTACGTTGCGATTGCGGCACGCATGGCGCAAGATCTCACCAAACTGGCCGATCTCCGGGCTGGCTTGCGCGCTCGTTTCGACAAGTCCGTGCTTGGCGACACTGCCGCCTATGTGGGCGCGGCTGAGCAGGCCTACCGTGCGCTTTGGCGCCAATGGTGTGATCGGCAGACGACGGTCAGCCTCTCGGCGGGTCCTGAGCTGGAGCAGGGTGTACTGCGCCTGGCCGAGCCAGTGGGGCAGTCGGCATGAGCAAGCTGCCCAACTTGCGGCCAGCCGGTGCTGCTCCAGCTGAGCCGCGGTACGAGGGTAGCCTTGTGGAAGATGGTTTCACCATTATTCGCAACGCCATATCGCTGCAATTGCTGCAAGCTTTTCAGCAGAGCGTCAACCGCAGCCTGTGCGACCTGGCAAGCCCGGCTTTGGGCCCGGCGGCCGATTGGACCGACCCGGCCTATTTCAAAAAGGCGGTCAAACACCTGATCGCGCAACGCAGCGGGTACGACCTACTCAAACCGGTCTGGAAAAACCTGATTCGCCAAGACCTTCTGAATGACCTGTTTTTGCAGCCTGCGATTTACAGGTTCATTGGCGACGTGTTGGGTAAAGACCTCTGCTATCAAGATGACCCCTCTTTGACGCTGAACCTACCGGGTGTGGCGAACTCAAAGCAAAACTACCTGTTCAAAGGGTTTCACCAGGAGGTCTGGTCGGGCGCCAGCGTCAACACGCTGCAATTTTGGGCGCCGCTGTTCCAGCAACGTCCTGAGCACGGCATTGTCTTTATCAAGGGCTCCCACCTGTGGGGCCATATTCCACACCGAAACCGCGAACCGCTGGAACTGCCCGCCGGCCATACAGAGACGTCGTCTGACCTGGCCTTGGGTGATGCTGTGGTTTTTCATTCCCTGCTCCTGCACCGTTCGGCACCGATCCCCAAGGCGGGTCAGCCGAGGTTGGCCTTGCCCTGTTTGGTGAAAAATTTCAAATACTCGAACGATTCGTTTGAAAAATACCGCAACTGGAAGATATTTTCGTACTCTGATTTAAGCCTGATCGACCGCCGGTTGGGTAACCATTACCTTAGCCCGTTCCGTTTGGTCGACCTGCCGCCCCAGCAGTTCACTGGCGGTATTACCTGAATTTGACAGCTTGCGGCCTATTCCCCGGTCACCATCCCTTTTACCCACACAAAGCACCATGACGGCAACCCCTATGGCCCAGACAGACCAGCTGTCCGGCAACGATCGCCAAGTCGCCACCAATTCCTTGGCCTTCACGACGGCAGGTTTGCAATTGGGTGCCCGCACCGCCTATTCATACCTGACGGATCCGAAACACCTGCTGTTTAATTTGTCGCGCTACAAATTTGTCGCCAAGATGCTGGTCGGGTGCGACACCGTGCTGGAGGTGGGCTGCGGCGATGGATTTGGTTCAGCCATCGTGGCCCAAAGCGTCGGAAAGCTGACGGCGCTGGACCTGGATCACCGCTTTATTGAAGAGATTAAGGTCTCGCACCCACACGCGGCCAGCATTGATTTCATGGCGCATGACATGCTGGCCGGCCCCATGCCAGGGCCAATGGGCCCTGAGCGTTTGTTTGACGCTGCCTTCAGCCTGGATGTGCTGGAGCATATTGACAGTGCTGCAGAAACCTTGTTCATGCAGAACATCGTCAGCAGCCTGAACGACGACGCCGTGTGTGTGATCGGCATGCCCTCGCTGGAAAGCCAACGGTTTGCCTCGGAAATCAGCAAACAGGGCCATGTCAATTGCAAAACGGCGCAGGAGCTTCATGCCCTGATGACACGTTTCTTTCGACGGGTTTTCATTTTTTCAATGAACGATGAGGTGGTGCACACGGGTTTCCATCCTATGGCGCACTACCTGCTGGCCTTGTGTGTCTGCCCCAGGAGACAGTGCGTCCCTGAGGGGGTGGCCACCAGCCCCGCAGGAAAAGGGAACGAAAAAGCCCGCTTATCCGAGGATTGAAAACACCCCAGGGGGCTACGCTACAGCCTTGGTTAGTCGATATATGAGAAGAGTTCTGCCAACCCCCTGGGCTGGCTCAGTGGGTGGCCGAAATGCCACTTTGTTCCAGTTTTAAAGGTTTATTAGGAGTAACACATGCCGTCCATCATCAATACCAACATCAGCTCCCTCACGGCCCAGCGCCAGTTGGGTGTTTCGCAGGCCTCGCTGGCCACCTCCATGGCGCGGCTGTCGTCTGGTCTGCGCATCAACAGTGCGCAAGACGACGCTGCCGGCCTGGCCATCTCAGAGCGGTTCACCTCGCAAATCCGCGGTGCCAACCAGGCCTCGCGCAATGCCAATGACGGCATCTCTTTGGCGCAGACCGCAGAGGGTGATCTGGCGCAGATCTCCAACAACCTGCAGCGCATTCGTGAACTGGCGGTACAGGCCGCCAACGGCACCAACAGCACCTCTGACCGCGTCTCCCTGAACAACGAGGCCGCTGCCCTGGTGTTGGAAAACGACCGGCTTGCCAGCACCTCGGCCTTCAACGGCATCAAGCTGCTCGATGGCACCTTCACCGCCCAGGCGTTTCAGGTCGGCGCCAACGGCACTGCCAATGACGTAGTTTCAGTCAGCTCTATTTCCAGTGCCCGCGCCAACTCCCTGGGCGTTGGTGCTAGCTCCAGCTACGCAACGGCGGTGGCCGGGGCTGTTATATCTTCAGCCGCCACCGGTTTGCTGGCGGGTGATCTGCAAATCAACGGTTACGCCGTGGGTGCTGCGGCGGCTGACGGAGTTTCCAACAACAGCTCTACGGCCAGCGGCATTGCCGTGGCCGCTGCCATCAATGCCATCAGTGGCAGCACCAACGTGACTGCTTCCGTGGCTGCGACCACGGTGGCGGGCACCACAGTCACTACAACAACAGCGCTCACAGCAGGTGCGGTGGTCATCAATGGCGTGAGCATTGGTGCTATCGGTGCAAGCACAACGGCCGTTGGTCGTGGCGGTCAAATTGCTGCTGCCATCAATGCCAAGACTGCGCAGACCGGTGTTACCGCGACTTACAGCCAGACGACCGGCGCGGTTGCCTTAACTGCGGCTGATGGTCGTAACATTGACGTTGTCACAGACGCCTCAGCAACAGCGACGGCGACTGGTTTGGGTTCGGGTGGTGCTGCGACCGTTGTCACCCGATCCAAAGTATCACTGAGTTCAGCGGCTCAGGGGGGTATTGCGGTCTCGGGCCTGACGGCCAACGGATTGACCTCCTCGGGATTAACTGAAGCCGCCACCGCAGCCACTGCCACCGCCGGCGCCGGTGTGTCGTCGATCAACCTGACCACCGCCACTGGTGCCCAGTCGGCCCTGGCGGCGGTAGACGCGGCCATCAACACCATCAACAACACCCGAGCGGCGCTGGGCGCTTACCAGGCACGATTTACCTCGGTGGTAGCGAGCCTGGCCACCACCTCGGAAAATCTCACAGCCTCGCGCAGCCGTATTCAAGACGCTGACTTTGCGGCAGAAACCGCCAACCTGTCGCGCTCGCAGATTCTGCAGCAGGCCGGGACCGCCATGGTGGCGCAGGCCAACCAGCTGCCCCAGGGCGTGATGGCCTTGCTGCGTCAGTAATCGCCTCTGCTAAGTTACTCCTTTCAAACGCCTGGGCTCAACACCCAGGCGTTTTTTTCGTTTTGAACAGGGCACGGGGCGGATGCATCAGCCGCAACCAGGGCCGGCAGCAGGGCTGGCGGTACAAATTTTGAAATTTTTTGAGTGCCGCCTCAAGAAATACTTAAGTTCTCGGCAAAGGGCGTCGATAAGAAACCTAACGGGTACTGAAACAGTCCCGCCACCTGAGCGTAGGCCCCCAAGCCGAACCGGGTCAAGGTAGCCAGCTTAGCGGTTGGCTGAACTGGGGCAGCAATGCCCCTTGGGTCCAGTCTTCAGGAGTGTCACATGCCCTCTATCATTAATACCAACGTCAATTCGCTGACCGCGCAACGGCAGCTCTCTGTATCGCAAAACTCCATGGCCACCTCCATGGCCCGCTTGTCTTCTGGTCTGCGCATCAACAGCGCCAAAGACGACGCCGCTGGCCTGGCCATCTCCGAGCGTTTCACGGCGCAAATTCGCGGCGTGAACCAAGCTGGCCGTAACGCCAATGACGGCATCTCGCTGGCGCAAACGGCTGAGGGTGATCTGGCCCAGATCTCCAACAACCTGCAGCGTATTCGCGAACTGGCGGTGCAGTCAGCCAACAGCACCAACAGCGCATCGGACCGGGCCTCGCTGAACAACGAAGCTGCCGCGCTGATCGCTGAAAATGACCGGGTTGCCTCCACCTCGGCGTTCAACGGCATCAAGCTGCTGGATGGCACCTTTACCGCTCAGGCGTTCCAGGTCGGCGCCAACGGCACCAGCAATGACCAAATTTCGGTCACATCGATCGCCAGCGCTCGCGGCAACGCGCTCGGCGTTGGGGCTTCCTCCAGTTTTTCGACTGCTGTAGCTGGTGCCTTGATCACCACCACGACGGGTCTGTCCGCTGGGGAAATTCAGATCAATGGTTACCAGGTGGGTGCGGCGGTGGCGGATGGTGTGTCTAACAGCACGTCTACCACAAGCGGTATTGCGATTGCCGCTGCCATTAACGCCATCACCGGTAACACCAACGTGACTGCTTCCGTGTCTGCGACGACGTTGACTGGCACCACAGTCACCACAACAGCAGCGCTCACAGCAGGTGCGGTGGTCATCAATGGCGTGAGCATTGGTGCTATCAATGCAAGCACTACGGCCGTTGGTCGTGGCGGCCAGATTGCTGCTGCCATCAATGCCAAGACTGCGCAGACCGGTGTTACCGCGACTTACAGCCAGACGACTGGCGCGGTTGCCTTAACTGCGGCTGATGGTCGTAACATTGACGTTGTCACAGACGCCTCAGCAACAGCGACGGCGACTGGTTTGGGTTCGGGTGGTGCTGGGACCTTTGTTACCCGGTCCAGAGTTAGTCTGTCGTCGGCAGCGTCTGCCGGCATTGCCCTGTCTGCGGGGGTGACTGGCGCCTTAGCCAAGGCGGGGTTAACTGAAGGCTTCACAGCCGCTACCGCCACTGCAGGCGCGGGTATGTCTTCGCTGGACCTAACCACAGCCGCAGGTTCAACGGCCGCGCTGGCAACCGTGGATGCGGCGATCAACAACATCAACAACAACCGTGCTGCTCTGGGCGCTTACCAGGCCCGTTTCACCTCTGTGGTGGCCAGCCTGGCAACTACCGGTGAGAACCTGTCCGCCTCGCGCAGCCGGGTGCAGGATGCTGACTTTGCCTCAGAAACTGCCAACCTGTCGCGTGCACAGATTCTGCAGCAGGCCGGCACCGCCATGGTGGCACAGGCCAACCAGTTGCCCCAGGGCGTGCTGGCCCTGTTGCGGTAAGCAAACGCGGGTTAGGCGCCCTTGCTGCCCTTGCCTTTCGAGGTGGGGGCGACGGGGGTCAAGGCGGCAACTGGCTTCGGCGGGTTGCCGCCTTTTGCCTTGCTTTTCAGGGGTTCAAGCCCCTGGCCTTGCACCACAATCGCTTGGGTTAACACAGGGAGGCAGCTATGGCGACCATTTCTTCAGCAGGCATTGGCAGCGGGCTTGATGTCAGCAGCATCGTGTCGCAATTGGTGGCGCTCGAAAAAAGGCCCCTGACCGCGTTGGCACAAAAAGCCACTCAGGTTCAGACCAAACTCTCGGCCTTTGGCACTGTGCAGTCGCAGGTGGCTGCCTTGACCGACGTGGCCACCCGTATCTCCAGCAGCACGGCCTGGTCCGCGCGCACTGCCACCTCGTCCAACACCAGTGCCGCCACCGTCACCGCCACCAGCAGCGCGGGGGCTACGTCTTTCACGCTGGATGTGGATGTGCTGGCCAAACAACAGTCTGTCGCTTCGCCCACAGTCACTGCTGGGTCCGCGCCGGGTGCCGGCACGCTCACGCTGCGCCTGGGCACCTGGAGCGGTGCAGGCAGCAGCTTTACCAGCACCGCCACTGCCTTGGCGGGTACCGCGGTCACCGGTTACGCCACAGCCCTGTCTGCCGGTGCCATCACGGTTAACGGGGTGGACATTGGCGCCATTTCAGCTGCGGCCAACGCGCCGGCGCGTGGCTTGCAGGTGCGTGATGCGGTCAATGCGCAGACCGGGCTCACCGGCGTCACGGCCACCTACGACACGGTCACTGGTGCGGTGGCCCTGTCTGCGGCCGACGGCAGCGACATTGTGTTGGCGACAACGGTGGCTGCCACGTCAGCCGTCACCGGCCTGGGCGCCAGTGGCACGGTGAGTTCGGCCACCAACATCACGGTCAGCGTCACCGACACCGTGGCCACCATTGCCGCCAGCATCAATGCAGCCAATGCCGGGGTACTGGCCACAGCGTTCAACGACGGCACCAGCGACCGCCTGCTGCTGCGCGCCAAAACCACCGGCACGGCCGCCGGGTTTCGGCTGCAGTCCAACGAATCGGCCTTGCAGAGCTTTGTTTTTGACCCCCAGAACAAGGCCGGCATAGGCATGGCCAGCCAGACAGTGGCCTACGGGGTGGATGCCCAGGCGCGCATCAATGGGCTGGCAGTGACATCGGGCACCAACTCCCTCAGCAGCAATATTCCTGGCGTGACCATCAACTTGCTGGCCACCACCACCACCAATTTCGGTTTGCCGGCTGAGGTCAAGACGCCGGCCACCATCAACATCAGTGAAGATGTGACGCCAGCTGTTCGCAATGTGTCAGAGTTTGTCTCGGCCTACAACAACCTCAACAGCACCCTGACCGAGTTGACCAAGTACAAAGCATCGACCAAGACGGCGGGTCTGTTCCAGGGCGATGCCTCCGTGGTGGGAATGCAAAAT
>CAXNFT010000024.1:0-17362 GCA_964201255.1 Rhodoferax sp. | reverse complement strand
GCGACGCTGTTTGAAAAGTTTGGCTTTAACTACATCGGGCCCATCGACGGGCACGACCTGGACTCGCTGATCCCCACGCTCGAGAACATCAAACACCTGAAGGGGCCGCAGTTCCTGCACGTGGTGACCAAAAAAGGTCAGGGTTACCGGCGGGCCGAAGTCGACCCGGTGGCCTACCACGGGCCGGGCAAGTTCGACCCTGCCATTGGCCTGCAAAGCCCGAGCACGCCCCCCAAGCAGACCTTCACCCAGGTGTTTGGCCAGTGGCTGTGCGACATGGCGCTGAACGACCAGCGCTTGGTGGGCATCACACCGGCCATGCGCGAGGGCTCTGGCATGGTGGAGTTTGAGCGCCGCTTTCCTGAGCGCTACTTTGATGTCGGCATTGCCGAGCAGCATGCCGTCACCTTTGCTGCTGGGCTGGCCTGTGAGGGGCTCAAGCCGGTGGTGGCGATTTACTCCACCTTCTTGCAGCGCGCCTACGACCAGCTGATCCATGACGTGGCCATCCAGAACCTGCCTGTGGTGTTTGCGTTGGACCGGGCCGGCCTGGTGGGGGCCGATGGCGCCACCCACGCTGGTGCTTACGACATCCCTTACCTGCGTTGCATTCCCAATGTCAGCGTGGCCTGTCCGGCCGATGAGAACGAGTGCCGGCAGCTGCTTAGCACGGCTTTTGCACAAGAGCATCCGGTCGCGGTTCGTTACCCGCGCGGGGCTGGTGCCGGGGTCGTGGTCCAGCCAGGATTGGAAACTCTGCCATTTGGCAAGGGCGAGATTCGCCGCGCCGGCCTTGGGGTTGCGATTCTGGCTTTTGGCAGCCTGCTGTACCCCGCACTGCAGGCGGCCCAGGCGCTTAACGCCACCGTCGTCAACATGCGCTGGGCCAAGCCGCTGGATCTGGACTTGCTGCTGGAAGTTGCGCGCAACCATGAGGCGCTGGTGACTTTGGAAGAGGGCGCCATCATGGGCGGGGCCGGCAGCGCCGTCGCCGAAGCGCTGCAAGCGGCTGGTCTTTCCAAACCCTTGCTGCACCTGGGTTTGCCTGACGAGTTCATCGCCCATGGCGATCCGGCCCGCCTGCTGGCAATGATAGGCTTGGATGCGTCTGGCATTCAGGCCTCGGTCGCACAGCGGTTCGGCGCGCAGTTGTCCCTGGGTCAGCCGGTGCTCAAGGCGGTGGCCTGAAGGTTGCGCAAGGGTCAAGGCGCAAGGGTTAACCCCCACCTTTTTGCATCGCGCAGATTCCTACAATTGAGGTTGACGCTGATCGGTCTGCGATGTGGCAGTCCCAGCAGTTTCTGTTTCTATCAACATCTAAAGGAGATATTTCCATGGATCGTCGTTCCGTCATCAAACACGCCGGTATTGCTGGCGTGCTGGCCGCTGGCGCTGCGCCGGCAGTGCATGCGCAGGCCGCTACCATTCGCTGGCGCCTGGCTTCGAGCTTTCCGAAGGCGCTTGACACCATTTTTGGTGCGGCTGACACCTTCGCCAAGAAGGTCAACGAGATGAGTGGCGGCAAGTTCACGATCTCCACCCATGCTGCGGGCGAGCTGATGCCGGCTTTCGGCGTGGTTGACGGTGTTCAAAACGGCACTGTGGAATGCGCCCACACGGCGCCCTACTATTTCTTTGGCAAGGATGAAACCTTTGCCTTGGGCTGCGCCATCCCGTTTGGCCTGAACAGCCGCCAGATGACTGCCTGGATGTATGAGGGCAACGGCGGCAAGTTGATGCGCGAGTTTTATGCCAAGTACAACATCGTCAACTTCCCAGCGGGTAACACGGGCTGCCAGATGGGCGGCTGGTACCGTAAGGAAATCAAGAGTGCCAAGGACATCAAGGGCCTGAAGTTCCGCGTTGGCGGCTTTGCCGGCAAGGTGATTGAGCGCATGGGCGGCGTGCCGCAGAACATCCCGGGCGGTGAAATTTACCAAGCCCTGGAAAAAGGCACCATTGACGCGGCCGAGTGGGTGGGCCCGTATGACGACCAGAAGCTCGGCTTCAACAAGGTCGCACCTTTCTACTACTACCCCGGTTGGTGGGAAGGCGGCCCTCAGCTGGATGTGTTCATCAACAAAACGGCTTACGAGGCCCTGTCCTCTGAGAACAAGGCCATTGTGGAGTCTGCCGCCGCTTTCGCCCACGTCGAGATGCAGGCGAAATACGACGCCAGAAACCCAACCGCGCTCAAGCAGCTGGTGGGTAACAAGACCAAGGTCCTGCCCTTCCCCAAAGATGTGCTGGATCTGGCCTTCAAGGAGTCAATGAAGCTGTACGCCGAGATCAGCGAAAAGAATCCGCAGTGGAAAAAGGTCTATGACGACATGGCCGCCTTCCGCAAAGATCAGAACCTGTGGTTCCGCTTTACTGAAGCGCGCTTTGACAGCTTCATGCAGGCGCAAAAGCTGTAACAGTGTGCAGCTACCCCAGTCTTAGGGCTGGGTGTCACCCGAGACGGGCCCCGCAGGGGCCCGTTTTCTTATGCCAAGTCAATAACAGTCAGGCATTCGACCTGCGCGTCCGAACCGGGTGCGGGTCGGGCCGACTCTGGAGTCCATGGCCCCATGGTCGCGTGATATAAACCTTGGCAGATATGGACATTGATGAGGTGCTACTTGAATAAACGGCGTTGGATCAACCGCATGATGGGCAGCGCTACCGCATGCTGGCTTTGAGAGACCTGGGTTGCACACGCAGTGGCCGCCGCCTGTTTAACGGTGTCAGCTGTAGCGTACCCGCCGGTCAGATGCTGCGGGTTCAGGGCGCCAATGGCGCCGGCAAGACCAGCCTGTTGCGCATCATCTGTGGCCTGCTCGAGCCGACTTCTGGCGAGGCGCTGTGGCACGGCCAGGGCGTGACCGGGCTGCGTGAGGAGTTCGGGCGCGAGCTGATCTATCTGGGCCATGCCGCAGCGCTGAAAGACGATTTGTCTCCCCTTGAGAACCTGCAAGCAGCCAGTACTTTGGGCGGGCAATGGCTAGACGCCACTCAGGCCAGGGGAGCGCTGGTTGCCGCGGGACTGGCGGGCTATGACAACACGCCAGTGCGCCGGCTGTCGCAGGGACAGCGCCGGCGCAGTGCCTTGGCGCGCCTGGTGCACGGTGATTACGCTGCACTGTGGGTGCTGGACGAGCCCTTCATGGCTCTGGATACGGTTGCGACGAACTGGCTGGCCGACCTGGTTAGACGTCGCGTCAAGGCGGGTGGCATTGTGGTGTTGACCAGCCATCAAGATGTGGCGATCGACGATGCGCCCCAACAGGTACTCAGCCTGTGAGTACCGCGGTGCCTCAGGACAACGCGCCTGCGATGGCGCCTCAGGTCAGTGTGTTGGCGGCGGTGCGCTGCATTTTTGTCCGTGATCTGAGGCTGGCCTTGCGCCGCCGGGCCGACACCCTGGCCGCCATGATTTTTTTTGTGATGGTGGTTAGCCTGTTTCCGCTGGGCATTGGGCCGGAGTCGGCCCTGCTGCGCACCATGGCGCCGGGCGTGGTCTGGGTGGCAGCCCTGCTGTCGTCCATGCTGTCCTTGACACGGCTGTTTGCTGACGACCACCAGGACGGTACCTTGGAGCAATTGCTGTTGAGTGCCCACCCGCTGGCCTTTTTGGCCTTGGGCAAAATTGCCGCGCACTGGATGAGTTCTGGCTTGTTGCTGGCCTTGGTGGCGCCGCTGCTGGCCCTGCAGTTTGACCTGTCGCCGGCGGCCTGCGGGGTGTTGGTCCTGTCCTTGCTGCTGGGCACGCCGGTGCTCAGCCTGCTGGGTGCCATCGGGGCTGCCCTGACCGTCGGCCTGCGCGGGGGGAGCGTTCTGCTGTCGCTGCTGGTCCTCCCCTTGGCGGTGCCGGTGTTAGTGTTTGGCGCCGGGGCGGTTGAGGCCTATAACGCCGGGCTGGGTGTCTCAGCCCACCTGTCACTGCTGGGCGCCCTGCTGGTGCTGGCCCTGGCTGCGGCACCGGTGGTGGTGGCGGCGGCGCTGCGGATCGCGCTGGAGTAGGGTCCCAATGGTGTATCGTGCCGATTGCAATAATTTTTGGAGGCGCCTGCTGGGCGGCCCGCTGTGATCAACTGGTTCCATTTTGCTGCAGTGTCGCGGTTTTACCCTTTGGCGGGGCGACTGATTCCCTGGTTTTATGGCGCAGCGGCATTGCTGGGCGCCCTGGGTCTGTACCTGGGCTTATGGCTTGCGCCCACCGATGCGCAGCAGGGCGAGGCCTACCGCATCATCTTCGTGCATGTGCCGGCGGCCTGGATGTCCATGGTCGTCTACATGGCCATGGCCGCTTGGGCCGGGGTGGGCCTGGTGTTCAACTCCCGCCTGTCTTCCATGATGGCCTGCGCTCTGGCGCCTACCGGTGCGTGGATGACCTTCCTGGCGCTTTGGACTGGGGCCCTCTGGGGCAAGCCGACTTGGGGCGCCTGGTGGGTGTGGGACGCCCGCCTGACGTCCGAGCTGGTGCTGTTGTTTCTCTACATCGGCTTCATGTCACTGCACGCGTCGATCGACGATGTGCGCCGGGCCGACCGGGCGGCTGGCCTGCTGGCGCTGGTGGGGGTGGTGAATGTACCCATCATTTATTTCTCGGTCAAATGGTGGAACACCCTGCACCAGGGGGCCTCTGTGAGTTTCAGCAAGGCACCGAGCATGGCAACGCCCATGCTGATAGGGATGCTGGTCATGGCCCTGGCGTTCTGGGCTTACTGCATTGCGGTGGCGCTGGTCCGGGTTCGATCAATCATGCTGGACCGAGAACAACACACCGCTTGGGCGCGTGAGACAGTGAGGGCGGCATGAACTGGGCATCCTGGGCTGATTTCTGGGCAATGGGCGGCTATGCACTTTATGTGTGGGGCTCCATCGGCATGTGCTTGGCGGCGGTGGTGGTTGAAGTGCTGCTGCTTGACCATAGACGGCGTGAGTTGATTCAGGAAATCAACAGCAGGGCAGACACCGATATCGGAGAATCCCGCGGATGAAACCCAGAACCAAACGTGCGCTGGCCATTGTTGGCGGCTTGGCAGCGCTCGGTATCGCCAGTGCGCTGGTCTTGAACGCCTTCAACAGCAACCTGGTTTTTTTCTTCAGTCCGACCCAGGTCCTGGCCCATGAGGCGCCGCGTGACCGCAGTTTTAGAATCGGTGGCCTGGTCGAGCAGGGCAGCTTGCAGCGCGAGCCCACGGGCCTGACCATACGGTTTGTTGTGACCGACCTGGCGAAGCAAGTTCCGGTGACCTACACCGGGCTGCTGCCCGATTTGTTCAAAGAGGGCAAGGGCGTTGTCGCGCAGGGCAAATTGGGTACTGATGGGGTGTTTCGCGCCGAGCAGGTGCTGGCCAAACACGACGAAAACTACATGCCGCCGGAAGCTGCTGAAGCATTGAAAAAGGCCAAACCATGATTCCTGAACTCGGGCATTTCTCGCTCATCCTGGCGCTCATGATGGCGCTGGTCCAGGGCGTTCTGCCCATTCTGGGGGCGCACCGGGGCCATATCGGCTGGATCGGTCTGGCCAGACCCGCAGCACGCGGCCAATTCCTATTTGTGTTGGTGGCCTACGCCTGTTTGACGCAGGTTTTTGTCAACAATGACTTCTCCGTGTTGCTGGCCGCCCAACACTCCAACTCCAACCTGCCGCTGGTCTACCGCATCACCGCGGTGTGGGGCAACCATGAGGGTTCGATTCTTCTGTGGTCGCTGATTTTGGCCGGCTGGACGCTGGCTGTCTCGATTTTTTCAAGGCAATTGGACGACCGCATGGTTGCGCGGGTCCTGGGGGTGATGGGTCTAATTAGTTGCGGCTTTTTGCTGTTCACCCTGCTGACTTCTAACCCGTTTGAGCGGCTCTTGCCGGCGGCGCCCGATGGCCAGGACTTGAATCCGCTGCTGCAGGATCCGGGAATGATCATTCACCCGCCCATGCTGTACATGGGTTACGTCGGCTTTGTCGTGGCGTTCGCCTTTGCCATCGCTGCTTTGTTGTCGGGCCGGCTAGACACGGCCTGGGCCCGTTGGTCGCGGCCCTGGACCACCGTAGCCTGGTGTTTTCTCACATTTGGGATCGCGCTTGGCAGCTTTTGGGCCTATTACGAGCTGGGCTGGGGCGGTTGGTGGTTTTGGGACCCGGTGGAAAACGCTTCATTCATGCCCTGGCTGGTGGGCACCGCGCTGATCCACTCCCTTGCGGTCACGGAAAAACGGGGCGGCTTCAAGATGTGGACCGCCTTGCTGGCGATTCTGACGTTTTCACTCTCCCTGTTGGGTACTTTCATTGTCCGCTCGGGGGTCTTGAGCTCGGTGCACGCCTTTGCCTCGGACCCCGCACGTGGTGTCTTTATCCTCGGCTTTCTGGCGCTTGTGGTCGGCGGCTCTTTGACCCTCTTTGCCTGGCGTGCGCCGCGCGTCGGGCTGGGCGGCACTTTCGCCCCGATCTCGCGCGAGTCCATGCTACTGGCCAACAACGTGCTGCTGGTGGTGGCGGCCGCTGCGGTGCTGTTGGGCACGCTCTATCCCCTGGTGATTGATGCCCTAGGCTTGGGCAAGCTGTCGGTCGGACCACCTTATTTCTCAGCCGTGTTTGTCCCGCTGATCGCGCCGGCACTGTTCCTGATGGGCGTGGGTCCGTTGGCACGCTGGCGAGAAGCCAGTGCCGCAGACCTGACACGCCGCCTGAGATGGGCCATTGGGGTCAGCTTGGCCAGTGCGGTCGTGGCACCCCTGGTCCTTGGCCACTGGACCCCTATGACCGGTTTGGGCCTGCTGCTGGCGGTATGGGTGGCCAGCACGGCGATTCTCAATTTGGTCACCCGGTTGCGCGAGCATCCGGCACCGCGCTGGCGCGCCCGCCTGGCAGCACAGCCGGGTAGCTATTACGGCATGCTGTTGGCGCATCTTGGCATTTCGGTGTTCGTTGTCGGGGTCACGGTGGTCAGCAGCTTTCAAAGTGAAAACGATGTCCGTATGGAGCCGGGCGAATCCGCCAGTGTGGGCGGTTACCGGTTCCAGTTGGAGGCCATCAACCCGATCACCGGGCCCAATTACACCGCCGCACGGGCCACCGTGACGGTGACGCAGGACGGCGCACCGGTGGCGGTGCTTTACCCCGAGCGGCGCATCTACACCGTGAGCCGCATGCCGATGACCGAGGTGGCGATTGATCGCGGCATCGGACGTGACCTTTACGTGGCCCTGGGTGAGCCGGTGAGTGCGACCGCCTGGAGCATTCGCCTGCATCACAAGCCGATGGTCAACTGGATTTGGGGTGGTTGCGTCCTGATGGCTCTGGGCGGATTTTTGGCAGTGCTTGATCGGCGCTATCGGGCGCGTAGCGTGGCGGCTCAGGGTAAAGCCAAGGCTGCGCCCACGATTGTCGGTGGCTTGCCGGTGGCGCCCTTGATGGCCAGCAAGCAGCATCAGTGATGAAGCGTTACCTGCTGCCCTTGCTGGTGTTTCTGGTGTTGCTGGGTTTTCTGGCAGTGGGGCTGCGGCTCAAACCGAGGGAGGTCCCTTCACCGTTGGTTGATCGGCCGGTACCGGAGTTCCGCTTGCCCACCTTGGCCGACCCAGCTCAGCAACTGTCACCCCAGGACCTGCGCGGCAAAGTTTGGATGCTCAATGTGTGGGCGTCCTGGTGTGTGGCTTGCCGGGTGGAGCACCCGGTACTGGTGGAGTTTGCCAAGACCGGTCGGGTACCGCTGTATGGCTTGAACTACAAGGACAAGCGCCCTGATGCCCTGGGCTGGCTTGAGAAATTTGGCAATCCGTACCTGCAGTCCATGTCTGATACCGCAGGCCTCGCCGGCATTGACCTCGGCGTGTACGGCGTGCCCGAGACCTTTGTGGTGGATCGCGCTGGGGTGATCCGATACAAGCATATCGGACCGGTCACGCCCGAAGCATTGCGCGATGTCATCCTTCCCTTGATTGGAAAGCTCGGTGCTTAAACAAGGCTTGACGGTGTTGCTGGCGGCCTGGTGGCTGGCGGTGATGATGCCGGTGGTGGCGAACGAGGCAAAGCCCATGTCGAATGACCCGGTACTTGAGGCGCGGGTGATGGTGATTGCCGAAGAGTTGCGTTGCCTGGTCTGCCAAAACGAGACCATTGCCGCGTCCCACGCTGATCTGGCTGTTGACCTGCGGTCCCAGATTCGCATCAAATTGTCCCAGGGGCAGTCGAACCAACAGATTTTGGACTTCATGGTGGCGCGCTACGGCGATTTTGTGTTGTACCGGCCGCCCTTGAAAGCCAGCACCGTGTTGCTGTGGGTCGGCCCCTTTGCGCTGCTGCTCCTGGCCGCTGGCGTGTTAGCGCTCAACATCCGGCGGAACCGTGGGGCGGCAACTGGCAGCAGCATGACCGAGGCAGAGCAGCGGCGCGCTCAGCAACTGCTTGACCAGGAAGGCGGCGCCTCATGACCTTGTTTTGGGTATTGGCTGCGGCCCTGTTGGTGCTGGCGCTGGCCCTGGTCTTGCCGGGGCTGTTGCGAACACGGGCAGATGAGCGCCTGCAAATAGCCGGCGGCGCGAGCCAGGTCAACCTGGCAATTTTGCGCGAGCAAATGAGCCAGCTCCACAGCCAACGTGACGATGGCACCCTGGCGGAAGGCGCCTTCATACATGCCCGAAGCGAACTGGAGCGGCGGGCCTTGGATGAGGAAGCAGCGGTAGAGATGCCGTCCCGAGTGGGTCGATCCACTGTCACGGCGGTGCTGCTTGGCCTGACAGTGCCGCTGCTGGCGCTGGGGCTGTACAGTTGGGTTGGCAACCCACAAGCGATCATGGCGCATGGCATGTCAGAGAGCGACTCGGTCAGCCAGGCGCAGGTCGAGGCCATGGTGGCGCAACTGGCACAGCGCCTGGAAAACCCGCCGGCGGGACAAGCGCCGGACCCGCAGGCCTGGGAAATGCTGGCGCGCTCCTATGCCTCGATGCAACGTTTTGCCCAAGCAGACCGGGCCTACCTGCGCGCCCGTGACCTGGCGCCGGGCAATGCCCAGCTGCTGGCCGACCATGCCGACGTACTAGCCGTGATGCAGGGCCAAAGCGCGGTCGGCGAGCCCACCCGGCTGATTGAGCGCGCCTTGGCCATCGACCCTGTCAATCTCAAAGCCCTGGCCTTGGCCGGAACGGCAGCGTTCGAACGCAAGGATGCTGCAGCTGCCATAGATTACTGGACCCGGGCCCGGGCACTGGCTACCCCGAACAGTGACTTTGCCGCTGGCCTGGATCAAAGCCTGGAGATGGCCCGCGCTGAGATCAAGGGCGCACCGCTGCCAAAGTCTGCAGCAGCGCCGGCGGCGCCGTCGGCACCCTCTGCCGCAGCGGCGATTCAAGGGGTGGTGACCTTGGCGCCGGCATTGGCCGCGAAAGTGGCCCCTGGCGACACGCTGTTCATTTTTGCCCGTGCCGCCGAGGGCCCGCGCATGCCGCTGGCCATTCTGAAGCGCCAGGCCAGCGAGCTGCCGCTCAAGTTCACGCTGGACGACAGCAGCGCCATGTCCAAAGAAATGACGCTATCGCGGGCCGCACAGGTAACGGTGCAGGCCCGCATATCACGCTCTGGCAATGCCATGCCGCAGCCGGGTGATCTGCTGGGCCAGGTTGGGCCGGTCGCGCCCGGGGCAACCGGCTTGACCATCACCATCGACAGCGTCCAGCCCTGACCTTGCTGCCCTGCTAGCGAGAGGCTGCGCCGGCCTTGGCCGTGCTGGTGCGCTTCGTCCGCTGAAAGTCCCACCAGGGCAGAACCTGTCGCATGGACAGCACCTCGCCGCTTTGAAGTGCGGCATAGCCGGGTATCGCGCCCAACTCACTGCGCCAGGCCGGCGAGCGCAGCAGCGCCAGCAGGGCGACGATGCCCGGCTGGGTCAGTGCCGACTTGAGGCACACCAAGTGGTAGCGCTCGTTCACCAAGGGCACAAAGTCCAGCCCGGCCTGCTCGGCGGCCACCGCAATACCCAGCGCCGCGTCGGCCTGTCCAGCCGCCACCGCATGGGCCACCGCCGCGTGCGAGGGTTCGGTGCGCTGGTAGCCGTTGATCTGGGCGTCGGCAATGTGGGCACGGGTCAGCAACTCGTCCAGGACCACCCGGGTCCCTGTGCCCAGAGCCCGGTTGGCAAAGCGGGCCTGGCTGCGCGCCAGGTCGGCCAGGCTGTACAGGCCGAGGGGGTTGCCACGGTTCACCATCAGGCCCTGGGTGCGCTGGGCAAAGCCGACGATCTTGTGCTGTCCGGGCTGCAGCAGGGGCTGGTAGGTAAGCTGCGTCAGGGTCTGCGCCCCAGCATCTTGCAGGGTATGAAAGCCCGCCATCACACAGCGACCCTCGTTGAGCGCGCGGATCGCGTCCACGCTGCCGCTGAAGCGGATATCAAGGTGCAACTGGCCCTGCTCCAGGCGCAAGGCGTGTTCGCGCAGGCTGCTCAAGGCCACGTCATGGCTGGCGTGCAGGGTGACGACGTGGGACTGGTCGTCAAAGGCGACGGCAAAGCTGCGCTCCAGTTCGGCACGCAAGGCCTCGATCTGGGGTGCCAGCCTGGACTGCGCCTGGCGTTCGGCCCACATCAGTTTGGCGCCAAATTCGGTCAGTTTGGCCGCCTGGCCCTTCTCCCACACCACCAGCTCATTGCCGAGCTCCTGCTCCCAGCGTTTGAGCTCGCCCCAGACATGGCGGTAGGACAGGCCCAGAGCCCGGGCGCCGCCGGAGATGGAGCCTTGTGCTGCTACGGCTTGCAGCAGATCAATCAGCGGGTTGCGCACCATGGCCGGGCTGCTGTCGCGCGACAGGGTGTAATGGAATTGGAGCCTATGCACTGAGGTTCATATCGCCGGACATTGCGTGAATGGCTACGATAACCCATCTCATGGCTACCCTTACCGACGTCGCCGCCGCTGCGCTCAAGCTCATTGCCGACCATGACGCCGCCCTGATCTCCATCGTTGCACGCTCCTTGGCGGTCAGTGCCACGGCCTGCGTGCTGGCCTGCCTGGTGGGCTTGCTGATCGGCGCCTGGCTTGGGGTAGCCCGCTTCGCCGGCCGGGCGGCCCTGCTGGCCGTACTGAACACGTTTCTGGCTGTGCCCTCGGTGGTGGTGGGCTTGGTGGTTTACCTGCTGCTCTCGCGGTCTGGCCCGCTGGGGTTCTTGGGCTGGTTGTTTTCCTTCAAGGCCATGGTGCTGGCGCAGGCCCTGCTGGTGCTGCCGGTGGTGACGGCCTTGACGCGCCAGCTGGTGGACGACGCCGAGTCGCTGCATGGCGAGCAATTGCGCTCTCTGGGCGCCCGGCCCTTGCTGCGCAGCCTGCTGTTGGCCTGGGACGAGCGTTACGCGCTGCTGACCGTGGTCATTGCATCGTTTGGCCGCGCCATCTCAGAGGTCGGTGCGGTGATGATCGTCGGCGGCAACATGGAAGGCTTTACCCGGGTCATGACCACGGCCATCGCTCTGGAGACTTCCAAAGGCGATTTGCCCTTGGCACTGGCGCTGGGGCTGATTTTGCTGGCCGTGGTGCTGGTGCTCAACCTGCTGCTGGCCATTCTGCGTCGTTGGCGTGAGAGCCAGGAAGGGATGGCTGGCACCTGGCCCGCCGTGAGGTCGGCTCTGTGACGTCATTGGTGTCTTTGAACCAGGCCACGGTGCACCTGGGTGCGCGCCAGAGCGGAGCGCCGGCCCTGGCGGCGGTCAGTCTGACGATTGGGGTGGGCGAGCGGGTGGCGCTGGTTGGCGCCAATGGCAGCGGCAAAAGCACCTTGCTGCGCTTGTTGCATGGGCTGGCGAGACCTTCAGATGGGCAGGTGGCGCACGCGCCAGACCTGCGTCAGGCGATGTTGTTCCAGAAGCCTCATTTGCTGCGCCTGTCGGTTCAGACCAATGTCGCGCTTGGCCTGTGGCTGGCCGGGCGGTCCTGGTCTGACGCGATGGCCCGGGCGTTGGAGGCCCTGGCGCGCGTGGGTCTGGCGGCCTTGGCAGGACGCAATGCGCGCCGCTTGTCCGGCGGCCAGGTGCAGCGGGTGGCCTTGGCCCGGGCCTGGGCGCTGGCGCCGCAACTGCTCTTGCTGGATGAGCCTACCGCCAGTCTGGACCCGCACGCCAAGCGCGAGGTGGAGCGCATGGTGCAAGAGTTTGCTGCCCAGTCGCCGGATGTGACGCTGGTGTTTGCCAGTCACAACCTGGGGCAGGTTAAGCGGCTGGCCAGCCGCGTGATCTACCTGGAGCACGGACGGGTATTGGCCGATTTACCTGTGGCCGAGTTTTTTAC
Organism: Rhodoferax sp.; assembly: GCA_964201255.1. Lineage (GTDB taxonomy): Bacteria > Pseudomonadota > Gammaproteobacteria > Burkholderiales > Burkholderiaceae_C > Rhodoferax. The sequence continues at coordinate 5,107 of CAXNFT010000024.1, read as the reverse complement.
CGGGGCGCGGATGGCTGAAAGTCACCCGGAAGCCCACTCATTCATCAAGGGGGAACTCGTATGAGATTTAAGTGTTTTAGGCCGCTAGGCCTTGTCCAGACTGGCTTGTTCGCTCTATTTTTTGTAGCAAGCACGCCGTCACTCTCACAGTTGCCGGCGCAGTCCATCGTGATGGCTTCGACCACCTCAACCGAGCAGTCCGGTCTGTTCGCCCATCTTTTGCCGGCATTCAAAAAGGCCAGCGGTGTCGATGTGAAGGTGGTGGCCTTGGGTACCGGACAGGCCCTTGACATGGGGCGCCGCGGCGACGCCGATGTGTTGTTTGTGCATGACCAGGAAGCCGAAGAAAAATTAGTGGCCGATGGTTTTGCGCTCAAGCGCTTTGGCGTCATGTACAACGACTTCGTCCTGATAGGGCCGGTCGCGGACCCGGCGCGGGTGCGTGGGCGTGACATTGTGGCGGCCCTGAAGCAACTGACCAGCGCCAACAGTAGCTTTGTCTCGCGGGGTGACAAGAGCGGCACCCATGCCGCAGAGCTGCGGTTCTGGAAAATGGCGGGCGTGGCGCCGGTGCCGAGCAGCGCTTACCGGGCCTGCGGTTGCGGCATGGGGCAGGCCCTCAATATCGCAGCCAGCACGGGGGCCTACCTGCTGGCTGACCGGGGTACCTGGCTCAGCTTCAAGAACCGTGCCGATTTGACCGTGTTGGTCGAGGGCGATACCCGTTTGTTCAACCAATATGGTGTGATGGTGGTCAACGCGGCCAAACATCCCCATGTCAAGACGCCCGAGGCGCAAAAATTTGTGGACTGGGTGCTGTCGCCGGTAGGCCAGTCTGTGGTGGCCAACTACAAAATCGATGGTGAGCAGCTGTTTTTCCCCAACGCGGGGAAGTAAAGGCACCGGACCAGAACAGTAAAATTAGCTAACGCTGGGCGTCTTTCCAACAGGTGGGATACTCGTCGGGACGCAGTACGGCCTTTAGCTGGTCGGCGCCTGGCCAGTCTGTGCGTTTGGTTAAAGGGCCTTACATGAAGCGGTGGTTGGAGTGGGTGAAGGTGAATGCCATGCCGTTGACGACGGCGCTGGCTTTGGCCGTGCTCGTTTTTCTGACCGGACTGCTGGCCATGGCGGCGATGTCAACCACCCTGCTCGTTGACTGGTCAGAGTATCTGCCGGCCTTGACCGCCATCGGCTTGGGCTGCTTCCTGGCTCTCACCGGTTCCCTGATGTCCATGTTGCGCCTGCGCGAACGTGCCAGTAATGCCGAAAAGGCGCTGGACAGCACCAACGATGGTTACTGGATCTTGTCGCCGACCGGCGCCTTTATGGATGTCAATCAGGGTTATTGCCGCATGATGGGCTACACCCGCGATGAAGTCATGTTGATGTCAATCGCTGATTTTGAGGCGGTGGCCAGAACCGAGCAAATTCAAGCCCAGATCCAGGGCATCCTGAACAGCGGACGGCAAACCTTCGAGACCCGGCATCGGCATCGCAATGGCGAGTGGGTGGATCTGGAAATCACGGTCAACGGCGTGGATGGGCGGTATGTGGTGGCGCTTTTGCGAAATGTGTCGGACCGCCGCTTAGCCGACAAGAAAATCCACAACCTGGCTTTTTTTGACGAATTGACTGGCTTGCCCAACCGGCGCCTGTTGCAGGACCGGATCGAGCAGGCGCTGGTCAGCAGTTCGCGCAGCGGTTTTCGCGGTGCCATCGTTTTTGTAGACCTGGACAATTTCAAGCTGGTCAATGACAGTTGCGGCCATGCGGCGGGTGACACGCTGCTGGTCAAGGCGTCGGAGTGCCTGCGCGCTTGTGTCAGGTTGGGGGACACTGTTGCCCGCCAGGGTGGTGACGAGTTTGTGCTGGTGTTGGAAGGGCTCAGCGTGGACCCGGCCCACGCCGCACTGCAGGCTGAAAGCATTGCTGAAAAGTGCCGACTAGCGCTGGCGCAGTCGTTTTCTGTCGGTTCCAGCGAATTTTTTGTCAGTGCAAGTATGGGCGTGGCGCTGTTTTCTGGTTCGGATTCGACCTTTGGCGTGCTGCTGCAGCGTGCTGACACAGCCATGTACCAGGCCAAATTTGGCGGGCGCAATCGGGTGGTGTTTTTTGAGCCAGAGATGCAGCGTAATCTGGCGGTGCGGACCCAGCTTGAGTCTGATTTGCGTCACGCCCTGTCAGACAAGCAATTCGTCCTCTACCTCCAGCCGCTGGTGAATTTGCCCGGGCAACTGCTTGGAGCGGAAATGCTATTGCGTTGGCAACACCCGCAGCGAGGGTTGCTGACGCCGGGCGATTTCATCATGGCGGCCGAGGAAACCGGCCTGATCTTGCCCATTGGTGCCTGGGTGCTGGAGTCGGCGTGCCGGCACCTGGCCAGTTGGAAAGACCAAGCGAGCATGCGGCATTTGCGTTTGGCTGTCAACATCAGTGCCCTGCAATTCATGCAGCCTGATTTTGTGGATAAGCTCCGTGACCTGCTGGTTCTTGGCGCTTTTGACCCGAGCAACCTCACGCTCGAGTTGAGCGAGCGACTGGTCAACAAGGAGCCCGAATTGGTGGTGGCCAAGGTGCAGCAGGTGCAGACCCTGGGTGTTTCTATCGCCATGGACAACTTTGGTACGGGCTTGTCCTCACTGACTAACTTGCGGCGCTTGCCCCTGAGGCAACTCAAAATTGACCAGTCCTTCATCAAAAACGTGGCGGATGACCCGAACGACATGATCGTGGTTCAGACCATCATCGCCATGGCCACGGCGCTTGGCCTGGAGGTGGTGGCCGAAGGGGTGGAGTCCGAGGCCAATCGCGCCATTCTGGAGCGCAATGGTTGCGTGGCCTATCAGGGCTATTTGTTCAGTCGGCCCCTGCCGCTTGCCGAGTTCGAGTCCAAAATTCGCAGCGGTTGGTAAGTCAGTCCGCGCCCTAGGGTGCAGGCCGGGGACTGCGATGTGATTTTTTTGCTGCGGCGCATGAAAAACCTAGGGTTTTGCCTAGGTGCAGCCTTTCATTGGCAGCAAATAATGGGTGTCGGTTTTTCAATAACGCGCAAAACGGAGAAGAATTCATGCAGGTTCAATTTAAGGTCAACGGCAAAGCCACGGCGGTTGACGTCCCCCCCCATACCTTGCTGGTGCAGGTGCTACGCGAACACCTCAAACTGACCGGCACCCATGTCGGATGCGACACGGCCCAATGCGGCGCCTGTACCGTCATCAAGGATGGTCGCTCCATTAAATCCTGCAATGTGCTGGTGGCCCAGGTCGCTGGGTCAGAGATCACCACCATCGAAGGGCTGGCTGATGCTGATGGCACCATGCACCCGATGCAGGCTGCATTCAAAGAGTGCCACGGCCTGCAGTGTGGCTACTGCACCACCGGCATGGTCATGAGCGCGGTTGATTTGTGCACCCACCACCCCAAGGCCGACGCTACCGAGATCCGCGCCTTGCTGGAGGGCAACATCTGCCGCTGCACTGGTTATCAAAACATCGTCAAATCCGTGCAGCAGGGCCAAGCGGCCATGGCTGCCAATTAAAGGGGAAGCTTCATGGGTGCATCTGATTTTTCCAAACTGCCGCACATTGGAGAAGCTGTCCGCCGCAAGGAAGACTACCGCTTTCTCACCGGGGCTGGCCAATACACCGACGACATCACCTTTGTGGCCCAGAGCTATGCCGTGTTTGTGCGAAGCCCGCACGCGCATGCGCTGATCAAGGGCATTGACCTGACCCGTGCCAACGCCATGCCCGGCGTGGTGAAAATTTTCATTGGTAAGGACCTCGAAGGCAAGATGGGTGGCCTGCCTTGCGGCTGGCTGATCAACAACCCCGACGGCTCGCCCATGAAAGAGCCACCCCACCCGGTGCTGGCCTTGGGCCGAGCCCGCCACGTGGGCGATCAGGTGGCGATGGTGATTGCCGAGACGCTGGAACAGGCTAAAAACGCTGCTGAAGCAGTTGATGTGGATTACGAGCCCCTGAGCGCCGTGGTCGATGTGCGTGACGCAGCCAAAGCGGCGCCTTTGCACGAGGTTGCCCCGGACAACCACTGCTACAAATGGACTCTGGGCGACAAGGCCCAGGTGGACGCCACGTTTGCCAACGCGGCCCACATCACCAAGCTCGACCTGGTCAACAACCGGTTGGTGCCTAATGCCATGGAGCCGCGTGCTGCAATCGGCAGTTACAGCCGTGGCACGGAGGAGTACACCCTCCACGTGTCCAACCAGAACCCCCACGTCGAACGCCTTTTGATGACCGCGTTTGTGTTGGGCCTGCCCGAGCACAAGGTGCGCGTCATTGCGCCTGACGTGGGTGGCGGCTTTGGCTCCAAGATTTACCTTTACGCCGAGGACGTGGCCCTGACCTGGGCTGCCAAGCAGGTCAACCGCAGCATCAAGTGGACCTGCGAGCGCTCCGAGTCCTTCCTGACCGATGCCCATGGCCGCGACCATGTCAGCCACGCCGAAATGGCGATGGACAAAGACGGCAAGTTCCTGGCGATGCGGGTACACACCGACGCCAACTTGGGCGCCTACCTGTCCACCTTCTCCACGGCGGTGCCGACCATTCTGTACGCCACGCTGCTGGCCGGGCAGTACACCTGCCCACAGATTTACGTCGAGGTCGACGCCTGGTTCACCAACACGGTGCCGGTGGATGCCTACCGCGGCGCTGGCCGGCCTGAGGCCACCTACCTGCTCGAGCGACTGGTGACCCGCTGTGGCTGGGAGCTGGGGCTGTCGCAAGACGAAATCCGCAAACGCAATTTCATCAACAGCTGGCCCTACCAGACGCCGGTGGCCCTGCAATACGACGTGGGCGACTACCGCGGTTGCATGGACAAGGCTGAGGCGCTGGCTGATGTGGCCGGTTTCGCGATGCGCAAATCTGCCAGTGCTGCCAAAGGCCTGCTGCGCGGCATCGGTTACTCCAGCTACATCGAGGCTTGCGGCATTGCGCCCAGCAACATTGCTGGCGCGTTAGGCGCACGCGCCGGTTTGATTGAGTGCGGCGAGATCCGGGTACACCCAACTGGCAGCGTGACCGTGTTCACCGGCTCGCACAGCCATGGCCAGGGGCATGAGACCACCTTTGCCCAG
>CAXNFT010000023.1:0-17856 GCA_964201255.1 Rhodoferax sp. | reverse complement strand
GGGCATTCATTTGACGATGGTGTGCTCGCCGATGCTTCCGGCGCGAATCATGGTGGATGCCATCCGGCTGCGCCAGGTCTGCTTGAACCTGATCAGCAACGCGATCAAGTTCACCGAGCAAGGCGGCGTGACCGTGACACTGGCGGCTGTTGGAAGTCAACTTTTCTGCGCCGTAGAGGATTCTGGGATTGGCATGTCCGAGCCCACAGTGAAGGGACTGTTCGAACCGTTCCGGCAGGCAGACAACACCATGGCCCGGCGCTACGGCGGCACCGGCTTGGGGCTTGTGATCTGCAAGACCCTTCTCATTCAGATGGGTGGGCAGCTGCGGGTCAGCAGCGTGCCGGGCCAGGGCTCTAGGTTCGAGTTTGAGTTGCCCATCAACGAAACGCCAGAGTCTGTTCCCCACCGCAACGGCACGGGAGGAGGCACGGACCTTAGTGCTATGGCGCCCGATGCCAAAGACGCGAGTCGCCTGGCGACATTGCGCTTGCTGCTGGTTGACGACCAGGCCATCAATCGGCTGGTCACGCGCAGCCAACTCAGGCAGTTCGGCTGCGATCATGTTGACGAGGCAGAGAACGGCTTTCTGGCCTTGAGCCAGCTCCAACGCGAGCACTACGACGTGGTGCTGATGGACATGCAAATGCCCGAAATGGACGGTCTGGAGGCAACACGACAGCTGCGCCTGCTCCCACTGCCCCGTCAACCTGTGGTCATTGCCGTGACCGCTAATGCCTTTCCCGAGGACCGAGCCGCCTGCCTGGACGCTGGGATGGATCACTTTATCAGCAAGCCAGCGTCGCTCGAACAGCTCCGGTCGGCATTGCTAGCCTGCCTGCTTTAGCGCAACTTGAAACAAGACATTAGGGCGCTGCGCGGCAATGATAGTAACTATCTATCAATTAGCCATAATCGATTAGTCATTACCAATTAATTCACCTATGATTTCGTCATGTTTGGTAGTTTTTATCTATCAAATTATGTTGTCAACCCAAGGAGAACCTCTCATGACCCACCCTATACGCCCCGAAATCAAGACCATGGCCAACCTCGAAGCTGCCTTTGCCGGCGAGTCGATGGCGCACATCAAGTACCGCTATTTCGCGAAGCTGGCGCGCGAAGCCGGCGATGACGAGACCGCCCGCACCTTTGAGGCCACAGCCGACCAGGAGGTGATGCACGCCTTTGGCCATCTGGACCTGCTCTACCCCAAGGTCAGCATGACGCCGGCCAAAGCGCTGCAAATCGCCATCGACGGCGAAACCTATGAGTACACCGAGATGTACCCCGGCTTTCGTCAGACCGCCGAGGCCGAGGGCAACGCCGCCGCGGTGGCCGAGATGGACGCGCAGATCGGCGAGTCCCAGGCGCACGCGGCACAATTCAGGGCCACACTGGATAAGGCGCAAAAGCGGTTTGCCGCGCTGGCCAAAGTGGAAGAGCGACACGCCAGGCATTACCAGGCGCAACTTGACAAGATCAGCGCCTGAAATTTTGCTACATATTTAATAGCTATATCATCAATAACCACGAGGCCTAGAGCCCGATTTCTTATATTTTTTGGAGTTAGACATGAAGACCTGGATTTGCATTGTTTGCGGTTTTATTTACGACGAAGCGGCTGGACTGCCGGGCGATGGCATTCCCGCCGGAACGCTGTGGGCTGATGTACCCGCCGGCTGGACCTGCCCGGACTGCGGGGTGGCCAAGGCCGACTTTGAAGCCGTTGAAATCTGAGTATCAGCCCAGCACTGCCATGAAATTCCCCTTGATCGTCATCGGCGCCGGCCTGGCCGGCTGGACCACCATCCGTGAATTCCGCAAGCTTGACCCGGACACGCCGGTGACGCTGATCACCGCCGACAGCGGAGACTTCTATGCCAAGCCGACGCTCTCAAACGCCTTCGCCCAGCAACGCGGCCCCACGCAGTTGGTCACCACGCCAGCAGCACGCATGGCCGAGACGCTGAAGGTCACCCTGCTGGCGCATACCGAGGTACTGGCTATTGACCCGGCCCAAAGCCTGGTGCGCACAGGGCAGGGTGAATTCAAGTACCGCGACCTGGTGCTGGCCACCGGCGCCCACGCGATTCGCCTGTCGTTGGCGGGCGACGCGGCCGAACAAGTGTTGTCGGTCAACAGCCTGGACGACTTTGCAGCTTTTCACGCCCGACTGCTGGCTGAGCGTGGGCCCGAGGCGGCTAAGGCCCGGGTGCTGATCATGGGCGCCGGGCTGATCGGCTGCGAGTTTGCCAACGACCTTGCCGGCACCGGGCACCCGGTGCAGTTGGTCGATCCAGCGGCCACACCGATCGCGGCGCTGCTGCCGGCCCAGGCCAGCGCCGAGTTGAAGGACGCTTTAGCTGGCTTGGGTGTTCAGTGGCACTTTGGCACCACCGTGACAGCGGTCAACCAGGCCGCCGCCGGCGCCGTGCACGTCACGCTGGCCAACGGCCAACGCCTGGAAGCCGACCTGATGCTGAGCGCCATCGGCCTGCGCGCCAACACCACGCTGGCGCTGGCTGCTGGCCTGCAGTGCGAGCGCGGCGTCGTGGTGGATGCCAGCCTGCGCACCAGCCAGCCCCACATTTACGCCCTGGGTGACAACGCCCAGTACGCCGGTCAAGATTGGAATCAGGCGACCAGCGCCCTTGTGAGCGGCGGGCGTACCCTCCCCTATGTGATGCCGATCATGAACGCGGCCAAGGCCCTGGCCGCCACCCTGACCGGCACTCGCACCGAACTGGTCTTTCCGCTGATGCCGGTGGGCATCAAGACCCCAGCACTGCCGATCGTGGTAGCCCCGCCCGCGCCAGGCACCGCTGGCGAGTGGCAGAGCACCTCGCCGGGGATTTGGCAATTTCGTGACCCGGACGATCAGGTGCGCGGCTTTGTGCTGACTGGCGCCCAGACCGCCCAGCGCATGGCGCAAAGCAAACTGGTGCGGCTCTAGCACGGCTCCAGCACAGTTCTCGCGCGGCGGTCATTGTGCGTTAGCCTAGGGTTTTCCCGTATTGGGCATTACACTTATTGCCCCACAGCGAGAACGACCTCGCCCACTTTTGGGTTGATACTGGTCGCAGCAGGAGACAACTATGCCCGACAGCACGCCCAATGCCGAAGAAAAACGCGCGCAATTGCGCCGCGCCGCGCTTGAGTACCACGAATGCCCCACACCGGGCAAGATCGCGATAGCGGCCACCAAGCAGTTGGTGAATCAGCATGATCTGGCGCTGGCCTACTCGCCCGGCGTCGCCGCGCCCTGTGAAGAGATCGTCAAAGACCCCAACAACGCCTTCAAGTACACCAGCCGCGGCAACCTGGTCGCGGTAATCACCAACGGTACCGCCGTGCTCGGCCTTGGTGACATCGGACCGCTGGCGGCCAAGCCGGTGATGGAGGGCAAGGCCGTCCTGTTCAAAAAGTTCGCCGGCATCGATGTGTTTGACATTGAAATCAACGAAAAACACGACCTCGACAAGTTGGTGCACATCATTGCCTCACTGGAGCCGACCTTTGGCGGCATCAACCTGGAAGACATCAAGGCGCCGGATTGTTTTTACGTCGAGCGCCGCCTGCGCGAACGGATGAAGATTCCAGTCTTCCACGACGACCAGCACGGCACGGCCATCGTGGTTGGCGCGGCGCTGCTCAACGCGCTCAAGGTGGTGGGCAAGGACCCCAAGCGGGTCAAACTGGTGACCTCGGGCGCCGGGGCGGCAGCGCTGGCCTGCCTGAGCCTCCTGGTCAAGTTGGGCATACCGCGCGAGAATATTTTTGTCACCGACCTGGCAGGAGTGGTGTACGAGGGGCGCACCGAGCTGATGGACGAAGACAAAATCGTCTTCGCCCAGAAAACCGAAGCGCGCGCCCTGAGTGACATCATTGCGGGCGCCGACATTTTTCTCGGGCTGTCAGCCGGTGGTGTACTCAAACCCGCCATGGTTCAGAAGATGGCAGCCAACCCCATCATTTTTGCCCTGGCCAACCCAAATCCGGAAATATCCCCGGAAGACGTCAAGGCGGTGCGCAGTGACGCCGTGATGGCCACCGGCCGCACCGACTACCCTAACCAGGTCAACAACGTCCTGTGCTTTCCCTATATTTTCCGTGGCGCCCTGGATGCCGGCGCCTCCACCATCACGGTCGAGATGGAAATCGCGGCGGTGCACGCCATCGCCAATCTGGCGCAGGCCGAGCAAAGCGAGGTGGTGGCTGCCGCCTATGCGGGCGAAGAGTTGGCTTTCGGACCGGAGTACCTGATTCCCAAGCCGTTTGACCCGCGCCTGATGATGAAGATTGCCCCGGCCGTGGCCAAGGCGGCGGCCGACAGCGGCGTGGCGCTGCGCCCGATTGCCGACATGGACGCCTACCGCGAACGCCTGCAAAGCTTTGTCTATGCCTCCGGTAACACCATGAAACCGATTTTTTCAGCCGCGAAAAAGGCGCTCAAAAAACGGGTGGTCTACGCCGAAGGGGAAGAGGAACGGGTTTTGCGTGCCGCGCAAATCGTGGTGGACGAGGGCCTGGCTCTGCCCACCCTGATCGGACGGCCCGCCGTGATTGCGGCCCGGGTGGAGAAATTTGGCCTGCGCCTGCGCGCAGGCATTGACTACGCCGTGGTCAACGTGGAGTCGGATCACCGCTACCGCGACTTCTGGCAGACCTACCACCGCATGACCGAGCGCAAGGGCGTGACCGAGCAGGCGGCCAAAATCGAAATGCGTCGGCGGTTGACCCTGATCGGGGCCATGCTGCTGCACAAGGGGGAGGTTGACGGGCTGATCTGCGGCACCTGGGGCACCACGGGCCTGCATTTGCAGTACATCGACCAGGTCATTGGCATGCGTGCGGGTGTCAACACCTATGCCTGCATGAACGCCCTCTTGCTGCCCGACCGACAGGTGTTCCTGGTCGACACCCATGTCAATTACGACCCGACCGCCGAACAACTTGCCGAAATCACTGTGATGGCGGCTGAAGAAATGATGCGCTTTGGCATTCGGCCCAAAACCGCCCTGCTGTCGCACTCCAATTTCGGCAGCAGCAGCCAACCCAGTGCCGTGAAGATGCGCCAAACACTGGAGCTGCTGCGGGTTCAAGCGCCTTGGCTCGAAGTCGACGGCGAAATGCACGGTGATATGGCATTGGACGGACAGGGCCGCGCGAACCTGATGCCCAACAGTACCTTGTCTGGTGACGCCAACTTGCTGGTTTTGCCCAACATCGACGCCGCCAATATCTCTTACAACCTGCTGAAAACCGCAGCTGGCGGCAACATTGCGATTGGCCCGGTGCTCCTGGGTGCGGCCAAACCAGTGCACATTTTGACCCCCAGCGCCACCGTGCGGCGTATCGTCAACATGACAGCACTCACCGTAGCGGACGCCAACGCCAGCCGACAAGCCTGAAATCACAAGTGTGCGCTTGCTTATTAATAAAACACACTGTCTTTGTGCTTAATTTTTCAGCATTCACTTGCATTTTTTCGGCAAATACGCGACACTTCGTTCATCGGAGTTTCCGGGTTTACCCGGGGTTTGGTGGGGAGTTAATCGATGGTGTGGTCGCCAACCCTTAGATGGGTTGTTGCTGGAATTTTGCTGGGGGCTTTGGTCGGGGGCGCACAGGCCAAGGGCACTGCCGCTGGCGGTGCCCCACCCACCATCTCATTGGCCGAATTGCCCAAGCAAGGCGCGCAAATTCATGCGCTAATTCTGCAGGGCGGTCCGTTTGCCCATGGGAAGGATGGAAGTGTTTTTGGCAATCGTGAGCAGTTGCTGCCAACCCAAAAGCGCGGCTACTACCGGGAATACACGGTGCCAACACCTGGCGCCAGCAACCGGGGCAAGCGGCGCATTGTGTGTGGCGGACAAGCCAAGGCGCCAGACGCTTGCTACTACACGGCCGACCACTACGCGAGCTTCCGCAGGATCGAACCCTGAGTTTTTTATTGGTTTAAGTTAACTAGAAAGTGAGGAGGGGATGAATATGCCACTTCGTCAAGCCAACGCTGCGCCGGATCGCGCAGCGGCTGAGACGCCATTGCGGGGAATCCGCAGCAACATCGTGCAGTCGATCCGCGCCTTTCGGGTGCAGGAACTGCAAGATGCAGCGCAAACCCTTGGCCAGCATTTCCTGTACGCCAAGCTGGCGAACGCGCAGACCAAGCAAGAAGTGCTCGACCTGATCGGTCAGCAGTTCATGCTGTCATCGCATGTTGGGAAAAATTTTGATGCCCTGTACGACGGCATCACCGACCCGCTGCACAAATCTGGACCCCAGCCCGGCTTCATTGTGGTGCTGGAGCATGTCCCGGCCAACGCCCGCTTCGACAAGGAGGCGCGCGAACAACTGCTCGATATTTTCCGTGACGCAGCAGACTACTGGGGGGATCGAAAAATACCGTTCCGCTGTTTCTATTCTTTTCTGTAGCCCGTTCTGCACACACCAGCCAAGCAGAACGGGCGAATGAGGCAACCAGCAACACCGCAACCGCCCTTGGCGTCACCGGTATTGAACTCACCACCGAGTCCGGCGAAAAAATGCCAACCGACAAGTTGCTCGACGTGTCGCCCCTGGCGCTGCGCATGAGCAGCCCTTTCAATGCCGGTTACTGGCTGACAGCCGCCTGAGGCAGTCAACCAGCGTTGGTAAAAAGGCCCGCTTCGGCGGGCCTTTTTTATGCGTGATGTTGATGACTGACGCACTTGGACAGGCTTCACGCCGACTGGCGTTCAAGATGCCCGACAAGCGCCAGATACTCATCCACAGGCACCTCCTCGGCTCGCCGTTGCACGTCAAAATCGCCAGCATAGGCTTTGGTCTCCAACCAACGACCCAGCGTGTGGCGAAGCAGTTTGCGGCGCTGGCTGAACGCCACCTGTACGAGCTCACTCAAAAGCGCCACCGACAGCGCCACCGGCTGCTGGTGCGGCACCATGCGGACCACCGCACTGTCCACCCGTGGCGGCGGCTCAAAGCTGTGCGGCGACACCCGCAGCACCGCCTCCATGGCGTAGCGCCACTGCAGCATCACACTCAGCCGACCATAGGCTGCGGTGGCCGGGCGTGCCACCATCCGGTCGACAACCTCTTTTTGCAACATGAAATGCTGGTCTTCAATCAGGTGCACCTGATCGAGCAAATGAAACAGGATGGGTGTCGAAATGTTGTAGGGTAGGTTGCCAACTACTCTTATTTTGATAGCGGAGTCAGCAGCTCTGACAAGGGCCAGATCGACTTTGAGCACATCAGACTCAATGACCGTCAGCTGCGGATGCAGCCGCAGTCGCGCGGCCAGGTCTCGGTCCAACTCAATCACCGTCAGGTGCCCAAGTCGCTCCACCAGGGGCTGGGTCAAGGCGGCTAGGCCCGGGCCGATTTCGACCATGAGCTCGCCGGCCCTCGGCGCAATGGCGGCCACGATAGCCTCAATGACAGCGGCGTCGGCCAGGAAGTGTTGGCCAAAGCGCTTGCGCGCCACGTGTTTCATTGGGTTTGCCAGGTGGCTGCGGCCTGGGCAGGCAAGCGCTGAGCGCCGCTCAAGGCGCCAGCTCGCGCAGTTCCACGTAGGCGCGGCCGCGTTGGTCCTGATCCCAAAGCAGGTAGGCTTCGTCCAGTTTCTTCTCACGCAACAGGCCGCGCACAGCTTCCCGCTGTTCCCGTTGGCTGGTCTCAACGCGGCGCCGCTCCAGCACCTCGATCAAGTGAACGCCAAACCGGGACACCAGGGGCTCGCCCACCTGCCCCGGTGCCAGTCGGTTCATGAGCTGCTCAAACTCGGGGACAAACATACCCGGGCTGGCCCAGCCCAGGTCCCCACCCTGCGTGGCGCTACCGTCTTGCGAATGCTGGCGAGCCAGTTCAGCAAAGTCGGCCCGGCCGGCCTGAATTTGGGCGCGGTAACCCAACAGTCGGTCCCTTGCGGCAGCTTCGCTGAGCTGGGGACCGGGTCGTAGCAAAATGTGCCGGCTACGGGTTTGCGTCACCGCGGCAGGCGGCAGATTGGCGTCCTGGCGCTCCATCACTTTGAGCAGGTGAAAGCCGGCGCCTGAGCGGACCAAGCCACTGACCTCACCCAGCGCCAGAGTCTGGGTGGCGTCGACAAACAAGGACGGGTAGCGGTCTGCGGTGCGCAGCCCCAACTGCCCGCCATTGCTGCGGTCTGGGGCGTCTGAAGCGGAGCGGGCAAGGTTGTTGAAATCTTCGCCAGCACGAATGCGCGCCAACAAGGCCAAGGCACGGGCTTGCAGGGTGACGACCTGCGCGTCGCTGGCGTCATCAGGCACGGCCACCAGTATTTGAGCCAGGTTGATTTGCCGACTGCTCGGATCGCTGTTGCTTTGGGCTTCGCGCAGATACTGGTCAATCTCCAGCTCGGTCACCCGACCACTCGGCTCGAGCTCTCGTTCGCGCAAGCGGGTCAGGATGAGCTGGTTGCGCAACTGGACCCGAAACTCCGGCATGGAGATACCGTCGGCGACCAACTGCAGGCGCATCTCAGCCACGCTCAGCTGATTTTGGCGAGCAATGTTCTGTTCGGCCAGGTCCACCGCGGCCTCGTCTATGCGAATGCCCGATTGACTGGCCAGTTGCAGCTGGATCCGGTCGCCGATCAGCCGCTCCAGCACTTGGCGTGTCAACTCGTTTTTGTCTGGCAAGGTCCGACGCTGCTGGGTCAGTTGCTGCTGCACACGCTTTAACTCGCCCTGCAACTCACTGTTGGTGATGGGCTCGGAGTTGACCAGCGCGACCACAAAATCAGCCTGCACTGTCCCCACCGGGGCTGGCAGCGACATATTCAGGCTGGGTTGGAGCTGCAGGCCTTGCGCCTGTGCGCCCAGACCCAAGACCAGGCCCAACGTCAGGGCCAGGCTCGGTGGGAGAAAGCGAAACATCATCATCACTCAATCATAATTGTTGAAGCGGCTGGGTGGGCTGACGGTCTCCCGTAGCAATTGATAGCCAGGAATATTGGCTTTCAAGGTCTGCAGCGGGTTGACCCCTAGCCTCGTAAAGCCCACAAATTCCAGCTGAAACATGATGCGGGAGGTGGCCGACGTGCTGCTGGTCTGCAGCCGCTCGAGCGCGACCCGCCCAAGCCAGCAGCAGGCGTCGTACTCCAAGCCCAGCACGGTATTGACCAATCGGCCTTCACTGAGGCTGTAATTGAGACGGCCAACGCTGTACCAGCGACCGCCGCCCTGACCACGCCCGGCGCCGAGATCCTGACCGCGGTCACCCCACAGGTCATTGATCGGCCACTGCCAACCCAGATCCAACTGCTCGCTGCTGTCGCGCTGAAAACGGTAGGCGCCGCTGACCACCCGATACAAGCCAGGGCTGTAGCGCGCACCAGCGGTGGTGCGCACCGGCAGCTCAGTGTTGGCGTTGAACTGCACCGAAGTGTCAAAGGTCCACCGAGGGTCCCAGGTGATGGTGGTGCCCAGCAACAGGTCGCTCAACCGGTCCGCCACGGCCGCTCCACCCGGCAGGGTCACGTTCTGGTCGGTAAAACGCAGCCGTTGAGCCACGCCGAAACGCAGCGATTCGACGCCGGTATCGGGGTCGAGCAAGCGAGAGGACAGGCCAAGGGTCAGCAGGTTGCTGTCGGCGATGCGATCGTTGCCGACAAAGGCGTTCTCGGTGAAGATGGTGGCAAAGCTGAAATCATTGGCGCCCGAATCGTAGTTAGGCAACAAGCGCTGATCGCGGTAGGGCGTGTGAACGTAGAAAGCGCGTGGCTCCAGCGTCTGGCGCAGCTTACGGCCAAACAGGTCGGCGTCACGCTCAAACACAAGGCCGCTGTCCAGGCTCAGTGTCGGCACCACTCGGCTGGCTGCGCTGGCGCCGTCGGCCAGCGGCGTGTCGAACTGGTAGGCGCTGGCGTGAAGTTGCAGCCGTGGCGTCACAAAACCGCCTGGCATCAGCCAGGGCCGGGCCACCTGCAGCACAGCAAAGGCGCGTTCACCATCAGGCTGGCCGGTGAGCGCGCTGGCAGATTGAAACCGGGTGTAGTCGGCCTGAAAGCTCAGGTCATACCCTTGGAGGTCGCTCCGCTGGTAACGCGTTGCCAGTTGCGGCAGGCGGTCGTAGGGCGGGATGATGGGCGATGCAGGATCTTGCAGGGTCTGCCACTTCAGGGTTCGCAAGCTGTGGGAAAAGTAACCATCTGCCCAGCTGAGGTTGGCGTCGTTGGCCAGCAGGCGCTGCGTTAAGGTGGCGCTGCTGCGGGTAAAGTCACGCCAGTAGTTGTCGTCGCCGACTCGGTTCAGGCTCAGGCTGAAGCCCAAGGACCCCGTGGCGAAGGGATTGGGCACATTGGCTCGATGGTTGGCCGTCAAGCCCCAGCGGTTGATGCTGCGCAATGGGTCATTGGGCATCAGGTCCAGGCGCAGTTGGCCCGAGTAGTCGGTCTCCAAATAGCGGAATTCGCTGGCCAGGTTGATCCCGCGCTTGCTCATCAGGGTGGGTGTCAGGGTGGCATCGCGGTTCGGCGCGATGTTCCAGTAATAGGGCAGTGCAAGCTCAATGCCGTTAACGTCGTCCAAACCGGGCGTGGGCGGCAGCAGGCCCGACTTGCGCTGCTCGGTCAACGGAAAGCTGAGGTAAGGTATGGGCAGCAGGGGAACCTGCATGAAGCTCAGCACTGCACCTTCAGCGGTACCAACCTCTTCCTCGTTGTCGAGTCTCAACGTGCTCGCCCTCAAGATCCAGTCCGGCAACCAGTCCGGGCCCGGTTGGCGGGTGCAGGTGGTCAACGTGGCCTGTCGGATCACGGTGCGATGTTCATCCAGAAAGTCCAGACGCGCGGCCTCACCATGGGCATCATTGCTGCGGAAATAATAGCGTGGCTGGCTGAAAAACCCCTCGAAAGACTCCAGCTTGAGCTCCATCAGGGGGCCTTCGTAGACGTTGCCGGCGCGGTTGACGCGGACCTGGCCGCGCGCGCGGGCCTGGTCATCGGGCTGGTAGTACTCCAGTCGGTCAGCCTGAATGGAGATATCACCCCGTCGCAGCTGAGCCCCGCCCTCAATGACTGTCTCCAGATCCGGGCGGCCGTACAAACGCTCGCCGCTGATAAAAACCGGCAGGTCCCGCCGCACCTCGGGGGCGATCAGTTCTTGCAGCTGCGCGCTGCTCTTCAGCGGCAGGGCGGCCTCAACCGGCTGTGGACCGGGTACCGGAGCGATCGATTGAGCGCTCGCCCAGCTCGCCTGCAGGGCGATTAGTCCAGCAAGCCACCCGCCAAGGTGGCCAGGCCATTGCTTGAGATCAGGCAGCGGAGAGCGCATCGGCAGGCTGGTTTGGGGGCAGGGGCAGCAACACGCGAATCAGGGCGGAGGGGTGAATGTGAACCGTCCCGAAGCACGGCTTTGTAGAATCGATTATCCATGAGCCTTGTTCACCCCAACGTCCCCGAGCCATCCGTATCACCCCTTTGGCCTGACCCGCTACGCGAAGCTGCTTTCCGGCACTGGCTGGCCGGCCTGGAAGCCATCCATGGACTGGACGCCGGCTCGGTGCGCCTGGCCTCAGCCGATGCCAGTTTCCGGCGCTACCTGCGCATTGACGGTGCGGCGGGCAGCCGCATCATCATGGACGCACCGCCGGACAAAGAAAATTGCCACCCCTTTGTCAAAGTGGCGCAGCTGATGCAACAGGCCGGCCTGCTGGCGCCTGATGTGTTGGCCTGGGACGAGCCCAACGGCTTCATGCTGCTGAGCGATTTGGGCACGCAAACCATGATGCAGGCCATTGACCCGGCCCAGCCGGAGGCCAACCTGGGCCTGTACCTGCATGCGGTCGACGCCCTTGTGACCTGGCAAACCGCCTCAAAACCTGATGTGCTGCCGCCCTACGACCAGGCGCTGCTGCAGCGCGAATTGGGGCTGTTCCCGGAGTGGTACCTGGGCCGGCACCGGGGCCTGACGCTGGACGGCGCGCAGCAAAGCACGCTGGACGCCGCCTTTGCCACCATCATGGCGCAGAACCTGGCCTGGCCCCGGGTCTATGTGCACCGCGACTTCATGCCGCGCAACCTGATGGTCGCCGGCGACCGGCTGGGCGTGCTGGATTTTCAGGACGCGGTCTACGGCCCGATCACCTACGACGTGGCCAGCCTGATGCGCGACGCCTTTCTGAGCTGGGACGAAGACTTTTGCCTGGATGTCACAGTGCGCTACTGGGAGCGGGCCCGCCGGGCCGGGCTGCCGGTGGGAGACGATTTTGGCGAGTTTTACCGGGGCGTGGAATGGATGGGCCTGCAGCGACACCTCAAGGTGGCCGGCATCTTTGCCCGGCTGACGCTACGCGACGGCAAGCCGCAGTACCTGGCCGACACGCCGCGCTTCTTGGGCTACATCCGCGCCACCTGCAGCCGCTACCGCGAGCTCAAGCCGCTGCTGCGGCTGGTGGACCAGATCGAAGGCGTGACCGCCGTCAATGGCTACGCCTTTGGCCAGGTATGATTCCGTTATGAGTCAAATCAGGCTCCAGGCCACGTCCAGCCTGCATTGTTTGCTATTTTTTAAATAGCAGTGCCGCCATGCCCCGTTTTTATTGCCCGGCGCCCCTGCAGCCCGATGCCCTGCTGAGCCTGCCAGCGCAGGCGGCGCGCCATGTGCAGGTGCTGCGGCTGCAGCCGGGCCAGGCGCTGACGCTGTTCAACGGGGAGGGCGGCGAGTTTGAGGCCACCGTGACGCAGATGGGCCGCAGTGAGGTGACGGTGCGAGTTGGCCAACACCAGCCGCTAGACCGGGCGGTGCAGCGGCCAGTCACGCTGGCCGTCGGCATGCCGGCCAATGAGCGTATGGACTGGCTGGTGGAAAAAGCCACCGAGCTCGGCGTCACCGCGCTGCAGCCGCTGATGAGCGAACGCAGCGTGCTGCGCCTGAGCGGCGAGCGCGCCGAGAAAAAAGTGGCGCACTGGCACAGTGTGGCCGTGGCAGCCAGCGAGCAGTGCGGCGGAAACCGGGTGCCACATTTGCAGCCGGTCAACACGCTGACCACCTGGCTGGCCCAGTTGCCGTCGGCGGGCAGCGGTGCCAGGCTGCTGCTGTCGCTGCGGCCACCCAGCCCGGGGCTGCGTGACGCAGTGGCACTGTTGGCGCCTGACGCGCCTATCACCCTGCTGTCGGGCCCCGAGGGTGGTCTGAGCCCAGTCGAAGAAAACGCCGCACTGGCAGCCGGCTTTGTTGCCGTCAACCTGGGCCAACGCACCCTGCGCGCCGAAACAGCAGCACTGGCGGCGCTGGCCGCGCTGCTGCTCTGAGCCCTTGGCAGCCCACGCCACAGCCCTTCACCTCTTGTCAACCTCAACCGGAATGCCTCCCATGTCCCAGTTTCGTCTGCCCGTCGAGTTCATCAAATCGCCCACCCCGGCTGGCAACGCGGCGCTCGACGCAGTCGAGGCTGTGGTGCAAGAGGTGATCGCGCAGGTGCGCAGCCGGGGCGATGCGGCGGTGCGCGATTACGCCCTGCGTTTTGACCGGTACGCCGGTGAGACGCTGGAGGTGAGCCAGGCCGAGCGGCTGGCCGCGCTGGCCGCGCTGGACCCGCAAACCCGCGCTGACACCGAATTTGCCATTGCCAACGTGAAAGCCTTTGCCCAGGCGCAGCTGGCCACCATGCTGCCGCTGGAGGTGGAAACCCTGCCTGGCGTGCACCTCGGGCACCGGGTGATCCCGATCGAGCGCATCGGCGCCTATGTGCCAGGTGGCCGCTACCCGATCCTGTCGGCGCCGGTGATGACGCTGGTGCCAGCCAAGGTGGCCGGTTGCGACGAGGTCATTGCCTGCCTGCCGCCCAATGCCCACCCGGCCATGATTGCCGGCTGTCACCTGGCCGGTGCCGACCGCATCTTTCGAATCGGCGGCGCGCAGGCGCTTGCCGCCATGGCTTACGGCACGGCCTCGGTGCCGGGGGTGGACAAAATCGTTGGCCCTGGCAACGCCTACGTCAATGAAGCCAAGCGCCAGGTGTTTGGCCAGGTCGGCATCGACCAGCTGGCCGGCCCCAGCGAGATTTTTGTTGTGGCCGACGACAGCGCCGACCCCCACATGCTGGCCACCGACCTGCTGGCCCAGGCCGAGCACGATGTGCACACCCGGGTTGGCGTGATCACCACCAGCCGCCGCGTGGCAGAAGGCACGCTGCGCGAGATCGAGCAACAGCTGCTGACACTGCCCACGGCCGACGTGGCCGGCCCGGCCTGGCGCGACTTTGGCGAGATTGCGCTGGTGCCGGACGAAGCCACGCTGATCGCCTACGCCGACTTTATTGCCGCCGAGCACCTGCAGGTGCACACCGCCGAGCCGCAGGCCATGGCGCTCAAACTGCGCAACTACGGCTCGCTGTTCATCGGCACCCGCGCCAGCGTGGTGTACTCTGACAAGTGCTGTGGCACCAACCACACGCTGCCCACCATGCGGGCCGGCCGCTACACCGGCGGCCTGTGGGTGGGCTCCTTTGTCAAGATCGCCACCCACCAGTGGCTGGACCAGGCCGGGGTACAGGCGGTAGCGCCGCCGGCGATTCGGCAAAGCGCCACCGAGGGCATGGAAGGCCACCGCCGCGCCGCCGCCCTGCGCCTGAACACGGTGGCGGGTTCATGAGCGGGCCCCTTTGGCTGCTGGCCCTGTGCCAGGGCCTGTTTCTGACCAACAACGTGGTCTTCATCGCCATCAACGGGCTGGTCGGCCTGAGCCTGGCACCGCTGGCCTGGATGGCCACTCTGCCGGTGATGGGCTATGTGGTGGGCGGTGCCTTGTCGACCAACCTGGTGGCGGCCACGCAGAGTCGCTTCGGGCGCAAGCATTCCTTCCAGTTGGGGCTGTTGGTAGCCCTGGCGTCTAGCCTGCTGTGCGCCTGGGCGGTGTTTGACAAAAACTTTTGGCTGCTGTGCGCTGCCACCGTGGTCGCCGGCTACTACAGTGCCAATGGCAACCTGTACCGGTTTGCCGCCGCCGAGCTGGCACCGCCCGCCTGGCGCGAAAAAGCGGTGTCCCTGGTGATGGCCGGTGGCCTGTTGGGTGCGGTGGTGGGCCCCAACCTGGCCAACCACACCCGCGCCCTGCTGGGCGTGCCTTTTGCCGGCGCCTACCTGGCCTTGGCTGGCGTGGCACTGCTGTCGATGCTGCTCATGGCGCTGATCGACTTTCCGCCAGCACCGGTCAAAAAACCTGGCGCAGGCGGGCGGCCCCTGCGCGTCATCATGCGCCAGCCGGTGTTTGTGGTGGCCGCGGGGGCTGGCGCGCTGGGCTATGGCGTGATGAACCTGCTGATGGCCGCCACCCCGCTGGCCATGCAGCAGTGCGGGCTGCCCTTTGGCGACACCGCGCTGGTGCTGGAGTGGCATGTGATCGGCATGTTTGCCCCCGGCTTTTTCACCGGCCACCTGATCAAACGGTTTGGCACACTGACCATCATGGGGGTGGGCGTGCTGCTGATGGCGCTGTGCATCGCCGTGGCCCTGACCGGGGTGGAACTGCACCAGTTCGTGGCGGCGCTGTTACTGCTGGGTGTGGGCTGGAACTTCCTGTTCACCGGCAGCACCACGCTGTCGCTGCAAACCTACGCCCCGGAGGAAAAAGACCAGGCGCAGGGCGCGCTGAACTTCTTTGTTTTTGCTGTGATGGCGCTGAGCTCCTTTGGCTCCGGCCTGCTGGTCACCACCCAGGGTTGGGCGCTGCTCAACCTGGGCTCCTTGCTGCCGCTGGCCGTCACCGGCGCCGGTCTGCTCTGGCTGGCGCGCCACCAACGGCGGGCGGCCTTGGTGGTGCGGCCGGCCTGAACGATGTCGTCCCGGGCTGACCCCGCATGAGCGCCCTGCCACCGGTCCTGCGTGACCCGGCGCCGATGCTGGCGCAGGCGCTGCGCGACTGGGGCGGCCAGCAGGACCTGTGGGTGTTTGGCTACGCCTCGCTGATCTGGCGGCCCGAGTTTGAGGCGGTCGAGCAGCGGTTGGCCAGGCTGCACGGCTACCACCGGGCGCTGAAGATGTGGAGCCGGGTCAACCGCGGCACACCCGAGTGCCCAGGCTTGGTGTTTGCTCTGCTCAGCGGCGGCAGCTGCCAGGGCATGGCATTCCGCATCCCCCAGTCGCAGGGTGAGCAGGCGCTGCGCCAACTGTGGCCGCGCGAAATGGTGACCGGCGTCTACGACCCGAAGTGGTTGCGCTGCCAGACCAATGAGGGACCGGTGCGGGCGCTAGCTTTCACCCTGCCACGCCGCAGCCCCAACTACACGGGCCATCTGCCAGCGGCGCGCTACCAGCAGATTTTTGCCCAGGCCAGCGGCCGCTATGGCAGCACGCTGGACTACGCGCGCCAGACCCACGAGCATCTGTTGCGGCTGGGCATCCGGGACGCCACGCTGGCGCGCTTGCTGCGCCTGGTTAAGCGCTAAATCGGCGGTCCAACCAGCCCCGAAGCGCAGCCAGAACCTGGCTTCGGCCGGGCTCGGCCTCGTTGAAAATCTCGTGGTACAGGCTCTCGAAGCACTGGCTGGTGAGCACCTGCGCTGGCGCTGCCGCCGCAAAGGCGCGGCTGCCGGCCGGATTAACCAACTTGTCGGCGCCGGCATAAAGCAGCAGGGTCGGCAAGGTCCATCCCGGGGCTGCAGCCCGCACTGCAGCGCTGTCGTCGGAAATAAAGCGCGCCAGACGCGCCGCAATGCGGTCGTGCACCAGCGGGTCGCTCTGGTAGGCCGCCATCACTGCCGGGTCATGCGAGATCAGCCGGGCGTCAAGCCCGTTGCCCACCCGCAGGTTCGGCAGCAGGGATGGCAGCACCGCCACGAGCAGCTTTTGCACCGGGTTCAAACCTGGGTCGAGCGCTGGTGAGGACAACACCAGAGCGTCTACCGGACGCCGCTGCAAGGCCGCAAAGCGCGCCGCCACGAGGCCGCCCATGCTGTGCCCCAGCAGCAGCAGGGGGTGGCCAGCAGCCACGGTGGCACGGGTATGGTCGACCACCAGCGCCAGGTCGTCCAGCAATCTGGTGGCCGTGGGCAGGCCACCGCGCGGGCCTTCGGATGCACCATGGCCATATTGGTCATAGGCTCGCACCGCATAGCCCCACTCATTGAGTGCTTGGACCAGCGCTGCGTAGCGTCCCATGTGCTCGCCCAGCCCATGCACGATCAGCACAGTGGCGCGCGCCTCCTGCCCTGCCGGTAGCCGCCAGTCGCACAGGGTCAAACCCTGTAACTGCGACCGCTGCCCGGCGGGTGGGGGCAGCGCCGCGTTCATGGCATGCGGGCAATCACCTCTGCCACCGCTGCCGTGAGCTTTTTGGCGTAGGGCACGTGCAAAAACTCGTTGGGCCCGTGCGCATTGCTCTTGGGGCCGAGCACGCCGCAGACCATCATCTGCGCCTTCGGAAAGCCCTTGGACAGCATGCTCATCAGCGGGATGGTGCCACCCTGGCCGATGTAGCCGCAAGGCGCGCCAAAATGAGCCTGCGAAGCCGACTGCAGCGCCTGCTCGAACCAGGGGGTGATGGCCGGCGCGTTCCAGCCAGTGGCAGAACTCGCCGCCTCAAAGGTCACGCGGGCCTGGTAGGGCGCGTTGTCTTCCAGCAGCGCCTTGAGCTGCTGCACCGCGCTGGCGGCCTCCACCAGCGGTGGCAGACGCAGGCTGAGTTTGAAGGCGGTGTAGGGCCGCAGCACATTGCCAGCGTTTTTCAGCTCTGGAAAACCATCGGCGCCGGTGACGCTGAGGGTGGGCGTCCAGGTGCGGTTGAGCAGGGCCTGCACCGGGTCGGTGGTGGTGGGCAGCATCGACTGCATCGAGCCGCCGCAGTCGTAGTGCGCCCAGGGGAAGCGTTTGTAGACCTCGTCGCCCAGAAT